>JAOPZD010000095.1 GCA_025964295.1 Conexibacter sp. | reverse complement strand
GCCAGCTCGCCGCATTGCGCGAGTGGACGCCGCCGCCGGCGCTCGGCACGCCGCCCGACGCGATCACCGAGCCGCTGACGATCATGCTCTGGGGCATCACGACCGAGCGCGTGCAGGAGTGGCTGGGCGCGGCGGACCCCGACGCCTCCGAGCTGCGCGGCGTGGCCGCCTCGCCGGGCAAGGCGCGCGGCCGGGCGATGGTCGTGACCGACTCCGAGCAGCTGCACGACGTCCAGCCCGGCGACATCCTCGTCTGCCGCGTCACCGCGCCCAGCTGGGCGCCGGTGTTCTCGCGGATCGGCGCGGCGGTCTCCGACGTGGGCGGGATCATGGCCCACACCGCGATCGTCTCGCGCGAGTACGGCCTGCCGGCGGTCGTCGGCACCGGCTACGGGACCCAGACCATCAAGACGGGGCAGTTGATCGAGGTCGACGGCGACAGCGGCGTCGTCCGGATCCTCGGGGAGGACGACGCATGACCACCGCACTGCGGACGATCGTCTGGATCGACCAGGCCCACGGCGCGGGGCCCGCGCTGCTCGGCGGCAAGCTGGGCAGCCTGGTCGAGATGACCGAGGCCGGCTTCGACGTCCCGCCGGCGTTCGGGATCACGACCGAGGCCTTCGCGTTGTTCGCCGAGCACACGGGCCTGCAGACCGCGGCCAAGGAGCTGTGCGCCGGCCTCGACCTCGACGACCTGCCCGCCGTCGAGCGCGTCAGCGCGCAGCTGGCCCGGATCATCGAGGACGCGCCGATGCCCGAGCGGCTGGCCGCCGACGTCGCGGCGGCCTACGCGCTCCTCGAGGAGCGCACCGGCACGCCGGGCGTCCCGGTCGCGGTGCGCTCCAGCGGCGTCAGCGAGGACCTCGAGGGCGCGAGCTTCGCCGGCCAGTACGACACCTACCTGTGGGTCTGCGGCGCCGAGGACGTGCTGCGCGACGTGCGGCGCTGCTGGTCGGGCCTCTTCGGGCCCCAGGTCCTGACCTACCGCCCGCAGGACGGCGTCCCGGCGATCGACGGCGACACGCTGCCCGGCATGTGCGTCGGCGTCCAGCAGATGGTCCAGGCGCGCGCGGCCGGGGTCATGTTCACGCTGGACCCCGTCAACGGCGACCGCTCCAAGATCGTGCTCGAAGGCTGCTTCGGGCTGGGTGAGGGCGTCGTCAAGGGCGACATCACGCCGGACCGCTTCCGCGTCGACAAGGTCACGCTGGAGCTGCTGGCCAGCGAGATCGGCATCCAGACCGAGGAGTACGGCTTCGACCCGTCCACGCGCGCGGTCGGGCTGCTGGCCGTCGAGCCCGAGCGCGGCGAGCAGCCGTGCCTGAGCGACGAGGAGGCGGTCGCGATCGCGCAGCTGGGCAAGCGCATCGAGCGCCACCGCGGCGCGCCGATGGACATGGAGTGGGCCATCGACGACGGCGGCCGGCTGCACCTGCTGCAGGCGCGCCCGGAGACCGTCTGGGCGAGCAGGCCCGTCAAGTCGGTCACCGGCGAGGGCGCCGGCGGCGGCGCGGTGGACCGCGTCCTGGCCAAGTTCATGAGCTTCGGAGCGGGGACCGGCGGCCAGTGAAGGCCGCCCCGTTCGCCTACGTCAAGCCCGCGACGGTCGACGAGGCGCTGCAGGCGCTGGAGGAGCACCTGGGCCTGGCCCGGGTGCTCGCCGGCGGCCAGAGCCTCGTGCCGATGCTCGGGATGCGCCTGATGCGCCCGTCGGCGCTGGTGGACATCAACGGCCTAGGCGACGAGCTGGGCCGCATCGAGGCGCGCGGCGCCGAGACGGTCGTCGGCGCGCTCGTGCGCTACGCGACGATCGAGTCCTCGGCGGTCATCTCCGAGCGCCTGCCGTTGTTGTCGCACATCGTCCAGTACATCGGCGACCGCCAGGTGCGCAACCGCGGGACGATCGGCGGCGCGCTGGCGCAGGCCGACCCGACCGGGGAGATGGCGCTGGCCTGCATCGTCCTCGATGCGACGATCGTCGCCCGCACGACCCGGGGCGAGCGCGACATCCCGGCCGCCGAGTTCTTCGCCGGGTCCTACGCGAGCGTCCTGGAGCCCGAGGAGCTGCTGGTCGCCGTGCGCTTCCCGCTGGCCCCCGACCACTGCCGCTTCTTCGAGCGCGGGCGCAAGCACAACGACTTCGCCGTCCTCAGCGTCGCCGTCGCCGCCAGCCGCGGCGCGGGCGGGCGCTGGGAGCGCGTCCGCATCGGCCTCGGCGGCGTCAACGACCGCCCGGTTCTGGCCGGGGCGGCCGCCGCCGCGCTGGAGGGCCGCGACTGGGACGACGCCGTGATCGACGAGGCCGCCGCGCTGGCGATGGAGGTCGTCGACGCGCCCGACGACGCCCGCGCGGGCGCCGCCTACCGCGAGCACCTCGTGCCCATCCACGTCCGGCGCGTCCTGGCCGAGCTGGCCCGAGAGGAGCAGCGATGAACGAGCAGATCGACATCACCGTCACGGTCAACGGCGAGCCCGTCGAGCAGCGCGTCGAGGCGCGGATGCACGCGGCCGACTTCCTGCGCCAGACGCTCGGGCTCACCGGCACCCACGTCGGCTGCGAGCAGGGCGTGTGCGGCATGTGCACCATCTTGGTCGACGGCCAGGCGGTCAAGGGCTGCCTGATGCTCGCCCCGCAGCTGGACGGCTGCGCGGTGGAGACCGTCGAGTCGCTGGCCGTCGACGACCGGCTCGACCCGCTGCAGCAGGCGTTCAAGGACGAGCACGCGCTGCAGTGCGGGTTCTGCACGCCGGGCTTCCTGATGACCGCCACCGCGCTGGCCCGCACCGGCCGCCGGCTCAGCCGCGCCGAGATCCGCGAGGAGCTCGCCGGCGTGCTCTGCCGCTGCACCGGCTATGACCACATCGTCGACGCCGTCGAGCGGCACCTCCAGGCCAACGCGGAGGCCCGCGCCGATGGCTAGGCGCACCTCCGCGCCGGCGCCCGAGCGCGCAGCGGCCCCGGGCGGCATCGGGACGTGGGTCCCGCGCAAGGAGGACGACCGCCTGCTGCGCGGCGACGGGCGCTTCACCGACGACGTCGACCTGCCGCACACGCTGCACATGGCGGTGCTGCGCTGCCCGTTCCCGCACGCGCGGATCCGCGCGATCGACACCGCCGACGCCGAGCGGATGCCCGGCGTGGCCCAGGTGCTCGTCGGCAGCGACGTCGCGCGCCTGAGCAACCCCATCACCGTGCTGCGGCCCGTGCCGGGCGTCCCCGACCTGCGCTTCTTCGCGCTGGCCCAGGAGATCGCGGCCTTCGAGGGCCAGCCGGTCGTCAGCGTCGTGGCGACCAGCCGCGCCGTGGCCGAGGACGCGCTGGACCTCATCGACGTCGACTTCGACCCGCTGCCGCACGTCACCGACGTGCTCGACGCGGCCGACCCGGCCACGCCGGCGCTGCACCCCGAGATCCTGCCGACCAACGTCGTGGCGACCAACCCGCAGGGCAAGGGCGACCCCGACGCGCGGCTGGCCGAGGCCGACGTCGTCGTCGGCGACCGCTTCCGGATCAACCGCGTCACCGGCCTGCCGATGGAGGGCCGGGCGATCCTCGCGCAGTGGCGCCCGGGCGCGCGCGAGCTGACCGTCCACGCCTCGACGCAGGTCCCGCATCTCGTGCGCAAGCAGCTGGCCGAGGCGCTGACGCTCGACGAGGGCGACGTGCGCGTGATCGCCGGCGACGTCGGCGGCGCCTTCGGCCTCAAGCTCGGCGTCTACCCCGAGGACGTCCTGGCCTGCCTGCACGCGATGGCGCTGCGCAAGCCGGTCAAGTGGGTCGAGGACCGCCTGGAGCACTTCCGCGCCACGACCCACGCCCGCGAGGCCGTGCACGACTTCACGATCGGCGCAATGGCCGACGGCACGATCACCGCGATGCGCGACATCTACGCCACCGACCTCGGGGCCTACAACTCGCCCTTCGGCTCCGCGCAGCTGTCCTCCGTGGTCTTCACCGGGCCCTACGACGTGCCCGACGGGTTCGTCGAGCGGCGCGTCGTGCTGACCAACAAGACGCCGATCGGCGCCTACCGCGGCTACGGCCAGCCCGAGGTCAACTTCGCCCGCGAGCGGCTGATGGATCGCCTGGCGCGCAAGCTCGGCAGGGACCCGCTGGCGCTGCGGCTGCAGAACATGCTCGCCCCCGAGGACCTTCCCTACACCAACGCCGGCGGGGCGGTCTACGACAGCGGCGACTACGCGCACGCGCTGCGGATGGCGGCCGACGCGGTGGGCTACGCGGCGCTGCGCGCGGCCGGCCGCGGCCCGCGCGAGGACGGCCGCCTGGTCGGCGTCGGCCTCTCGTCGTTCGTCGAGCGCACGGGCTACGCGAGCGCGAAGTTCCTGGCCAACCGCGGCTCGCAGTTCGGCGCGCACGAGAGCGTGATCCTGCGCGCCAACCGCTCGGGCGGCATCGACCTCTACACCGGCGTCTCGTCCTTCGGCCTGAGCAACGAGACGGCCTTCGCGCTGGTCTGCTGCGAGGTGCTCGGGATCGCCTTCGACGCGATCAAGGTCCACGCCGGAGACACGGCCTCCTCGCCGCTGAACACCGGCGCGTTCGCGACGCGGACGATGATCGCCGCGGCCGGCGCGCTGGAGAAGGCGTCGCGCGAATTC
>JAOPZD010000127.1 GCA_025964295.1 Conexibacter sp. | reverse complement strand
CCGGCGGGCAAGCCGCCGCGCAGGACCCGCGCGCCGAAGACCAGGACGCGCGGCGTCCCGCGCTCGCGGCGCGGGGCCAAGCGCGTCATCCCGGTGCTGTTCCTCCTGCTCGTCGTCGCGGCCCTGTGGTTCGGCTACCGCGTGTTCCAGCCCGGGCACGGCGACGGGGATGCCCAGCGGCCGGTCGTCGTGACGATCGCCCAGGGCGCGACCGCCGGCGAGATCGCCGACGAGCTCAAGAGCCAGGGCGTCATCGACTCGTCGTTCTTCTTCAACATCCGCTCCCGGGTCTCGGGCCGGCGCGCCGACCTCAAGGCCGGGCGGTTCACGCTCAGGCGCGACATGAGCTACACGGCGGCGCTCGACGCCCTCACGCAGAACCCGGCCGCCGCGCCGACGCTCACCGTCACGCTGCCCGAGGGCCGCTCGATCGGCGAGGCCGCCACGCTCGTGCACCGGGCCGGGCTCACCGGCAGCTACCGCAAGTCGGCCACCCGCAACCCGCGGGCCGTCAAGGGCTTCAAGGCCTACGGGGTGCCGAAGGGCACGCGCTCGCTGGAGGGCTTCCTGTTCCCGGCGACCTACGAGCTCAAGCGCGGGAGCAGGACGGCGACCGCGTCGGCGCTCGTCGCCCAGCAGCTCGCGACCTTCCGCGGCACCTACGACAAGCTCGACCGGCGCGCGGCCAAGCGCAAGAACCTCAGCGACTACGACGTCCTGATCATCGCCTCGATGATCGAGCGCGAGGCGCAGGTCGCCAAGGACCGCCCGCTGATCTCGGCCGTCATCTACAACCGCCTGCGCCAGCACATCCCGCTCGGCATCGACGCCACGCTGCGCTACCACCTCAACAACTGGACGCGGCCGCTGCGCCAGTCCGAGCTGCAGAAGGACTCGGCCTTCAACACGCGCACCCGCCAGGGCCTGCCGCCGACGCCGATCGGCAGCCCGGGCCTCGCCTCCATCAAGGCGGCGCTCAACCCGGCCAAGGTCAGCTACCTGTACTACGTGGTCAAGCCCGGCGGCCACGGGGCGCACGCGTTCTCCTCGACCGACGCGCAGTTCCAGCGCGACGTCGCGGCCTACAACCGCGCCCGCGCCGCCAACGGCGGCAAGGACCCCTCGGGCTGAGATGCACCGCCTGGGGGTCCTCGGCTGGCCGGTGTCGCACAGCCGCTCGCCGCGCATGCACAACGCGGCCCTCGCCCAGCTCGGCCTCAAGGACTGGCACTACCAGCGGCTCCCGGTCCCGCCCGAGGTCTTCGAGGAGACCGTCCGCGGCCTGCCCGCCGCCGGCTTCGTCGGCGCGAACGTCACGATCCCGCACAAGGAGGCGGCGCTCGCGCTGGCCGACATGGCCACCGACGAGGCCCGCGCGATCGGCGCGGCCAACACGCTGAGCTTCGCCGCGGCCGACGGCGCGATCGCCGCTTCGAACACCGACGCGCCCGGCTTCCTCGCCGCGCTGGGCTCCATCGACGTCGACCCCCGCGGCCAGACCGCGCTCGTCCTCGGCGCCGGCGGCTCGGCCCGCGCCGTCGCCTACGCGCTGCGCGAGGCCGGCGCGGCGCGCGTCAGCGTCTGGAACCGGACGCCCGAGCGAGCGGCCGCCCTCGCCGCCGACCTCGGCGTCGAGCCCGCCATTCGGCCGCTCGCCGCCGATCTTTTGGTCAACTGCACGAGTGTCGGGCTGGCCGACGGCGAGTTCAAGGATCTCCCGATCGACGCCGATGCGCTGGGCACATACGCGACCGTGGCGGACCTGGTCTACCGGGCCGGCGGCACCGGGCTCGTTGCGCAAGCGCGACGCCGGGGATGCGCGGTGGTCGATGGACTCGAAGTCCTCGTCCGCCAGGGTGCGTTGAGCTTGGAGGCCTGGACAGGCCTCCAAGCGCCCGTAGACGCGATGCGAGACAGCGCTCGCGGAGCGATCCCCGACTCCCATGACCCCGGAACCAGCGACTCATCTGACCGCCGTGCCGCCGATCCCCGGCGCACCGGTCGCTGACGCAGCGGTTTCGGCGCCGCCGCCCGTCACCGCTGCGCCGTCGAACGAACGTCCAGCGGACTGGAACGGCGTCACGCCGCCCCGCCGCACCGGCGGCGGCAGCGCCCGCTTCCTGACCGACGTCATCGTCGAGCTGGGCTTCGTCGACCGCCCGCGCGTCGAGCAGGCCGTCGAGGCCGCGCGCGCAACGGGCACCACGCCGGAGCAGGTGCTGCTCGACCAGGGCGCGCTGTCGATGGACAACCACGCTCGCGCGGTGGCCGAGCGCCACGGCCTCGACCACCTCGACCTGTCGGTCTTCCACGTCGACATGTCGGCGGCCAACCTCATCAACCCGCAGGCCGCCAAGCGCTACGAGGCGGTCCCGGTCACGTTCGTCGGCGAGCGCGGGCTGCTGATCGCGATGGCCGACCCGGCCAACGTCCTGGCCGTCGACGACATCGCGCTGATGACGGGCTACGAGGTCCGCGTCGCGGTCGCCTCGCGCGAGGACATCGCGACGCTGATCTCGCGCCAGTCGCGCCTGGAGCACGTCGCGGCGACGGCCGAGATCGACCTCAGCTCCGACGACGACGGCGTCGGCGAGATCGTCGACCTGCGCGAGTCGGCCGACGACGCGCCGGTCATCAAGCTCGTCAACCAGATCATCGCCCAGGCCGCCGAGCAGGGGACCTCGGACATCCACTTCGAGCCCGAGGACGGCTCGATGCGCGTGCGCTTCCGGATCGACGGCGTGCTGGTGGAGACGATGACCGTCCCGCGCCGGATGGTCTCCGGCGTCGTCTCGCGCCTGAAGATCATGTCCGACCTGGACATCGCCGAGCGGCGCCTGCCCCAGGACGGCCGCGTCGGCCTCAACCTCGACGGCCGCCACATCGACCTGCGCGTCGTGACGCTCCCGTCGGTCCACGGCGAGAACATCGTCATCCGCATCCTGGACAAGTCCAACGTCCAGTTCGACTTCGAGAAGCTCGGCATGGGCGACGAGGACGCCGCGCGCTTCACCAAGGCCTTCCACCAGGCCTACGGCGCGGTGCTGGTGACCGGCCCGACCGGCTCGGGCAAGTCCACGTCCTTGTACGCCGCGGTCGGCGAGCTCAACACGCCCGAGAAGAACATCATCACGATCGAGGACCCGGTCGAGTACCAGCTCGAGGGCGTCACCCAGGTCCAGGTCAACAAGAAGGCCGGCCTGACGTTCGCCAACGGCCTGCGGGCGATGATGCGCGCCGACCCCGACATCATCATGGTCGGCGAGATCCGCGACGCCGAGACGGCGAAGATCGCGATCGAGGCCGCGCTGACCGGCCACCTCGTGCTGAGCACGCTGCACACCAACGACGCGCCGACGTCGATCACGCGCCTGGTCGAGATGGGCATCGAGCCGTTCCTGGTGGCCAGCGCCGTCGACTGCGTGATCGCCCAGCGGCTGTGCCGCACGTTGTGCCAGCACTGCAAGGAGCGGGTGATCATCTCCGCGGCGGTGCTGCAGGACCACGGCTTCCGCTCCCACGTCGACATCGAGGCCTACGACCCGAAGGGCTGCTCGCGCTGCGGCGGCTCGGGCTACAAGGGCCGGATCGGCCTCTACGAGGTCATGACGATCACCGACGAGATCCGCCGCTTGGCGATCGAGCGCGCGCCGGCCGACCGCATCGCCGAGGTCGCGATGCGCGACGGCATGCGCCGCCTGCGCGACGACGGGCTGGAGAAGGTCAAGCTGGGGCGCACGTCGATCGCGGAAGTCGCCCGCGTGACGGGCACGGGCTGAGCGTTCGTCAGAGGTCGAGCGCCAGCACCTGGCCGGTCAGCGGCACGCCCCAGTCGGCGTGCGGCTCCTCGGCGATGAGCGTGAAGCCGCGGCGCTCGTAGAGCCGCCGCGCACCCGTGAGCGGGTGGTTGGTCCACAGCGCGAGGCGGCGGTCGCCGTGCTCGCGCGAGAACGCGACGCAGGCGTCGATCAGCGCGCCGCCGACGCCCAGGCCGCGCGCCCACGGCTCGACGAGCAGCAGGCGCAGCTTGCCCTCGCCGGGCTCGTCGCCGCGGACGCAGAGGACGCACCCGGCGGGCGCGCCGTCGACCTCGGCGATCCAGGCCCGCTCGCCGGCGACGCCGCGCGCGGCACCGGCGGCGAAGTCGGAGACGACCTCGGCGACGAGCGCCTCGAACCCCACGCCCCAGCCGTACTCGGCGGCGTACAGCGCGCCGTGGCGGGCGACGATCCAGCCGAGGTCGCCCGGCCCCGGCGCCCGCAGGACCACGCCGTCGCGCTCCGCGCCGGCCGGTGGCGGC
>JAOPZD010000084.1 GCA_025964295.1 Conexibacter sp. | reverse complement strand
GGAGGCCGGCGCGGACCCCAGCAGCGCGTCCACCGCGGCCACCGCCCCGCCCGCGCCGTGCAGCGCCGCCTCCCACGACCCGGGCGAGACCACCGTGTCGGCGTCGATCGCCCCGCCGCCGCTGACGCACAGCTCGTGGATCCCGTTGATCAGCCGCGCCGGATGGACCGCCTCCAGCTGCGCCCGCGTCGCCTCCGGCGAGGCGCGGCGCTCGAAGCCGAGCCACCCCCGCGCGGCCAGCGCCTGCTCGATCGCGACGATCCGCGCCGGCTGCTCGGGGTGCGGCCCCGGGTCGTGCTGCAGCGAGGACCCATGGTGGAAGAGGACGGGAGCGGTCATCTCGCCGCTACGGTACCCGCGTGTCCGACCCCGCCCTCATCGTCGACGCCGAGGTCGCCGTCGTCGGCGCCGGGGCGGCCGGCCTGTACGCCGCCCTGACCGCCGCCCGCGCCGGCGCGCGGGTCGCGCTGGTCTCCGCCACGCCGCTCGCGCAGACCGCGTCCTATTGGGCCCAGGGCGGGCTCGCCGCCGCGCTGGATCCGGCGGACTCGACCGATCAGCACCGCCGCGACACCGAGATCGCCGGCCGCGGCGCCGTCCGCCGCAGCGCCGCGCAGCTGCTGTGCCGCGAGGCGCCGCACGCGGTCTCCGAGCTCGAGGAGCTCGGCGTCGTCTTCGACCGCGACGGCAAGGGCGGCCTCGCCCTCGGCCTGGAGGGCGGCCACTCGCACCGCCGCGTCGTCCACGCCGGCGGCAGCGCCACGGGCCGCCGCGTCGTGCGCCAGCTCTCGGCCGTCGCCGTCGAGGAGGGCCGCATCGAGGTCCTCGAGCAGGCCCGCGCCGCCGCGCCGTGGACGGTCGACGGCCGCTGCGTCGGCGTCGTCCTGGAGGACGGCCGCGCCGTCCGCGCCCGCGCCACGATCCTGGCCACCGGCGGCGCCGCGGCGCTGTGGTCGCGCACGACCAACCCGCCCGGCTCGCTCGGCATCGGCCTGATGCTCGCCCACGCCGCCGGCGCCGCGCTGGCCGACCTCGAGTTCGTCCAGTTCCACCCCACCGCCGTGATCGGGATCCCCGGCCGCGAGGGCTTCCTGGTCACCGAGGCGATCCGCGGCGAGGGCGCCACGCTGCTGGACGCCCACCACGAGCGCTTCGTCGAGGAGCTCAAGCCGCGCGACGAGGTCTCGCGCGCGATCGCCGAGACGATGGTCGCCCAGGACGTCAAGAACGTCTGGCTCGACATGCGCCACGTCGACCCGCTGCTGTTCCCCAACGTCGTCGGCGCGCTGCGCGAGTCCGGCCTGGACCCGGCGACCGAGCTGATCCCGGTCTCCCCCGCCTCGCACTACTGCATGGGCGGCGTGGTCGCCGACCTCGACGGGGCCTCCAGCGTCCCCGGCCTCTACGTCGTCGGCGAGACCGCGTGCACGGGCCTGCACGGCGCCAACCGGCTGGCCTCCAACTCGCTGACCGAGTGCTTCGTGCAGGGCAAGCGCGCCGCGCTGACGGGGCTCGACGAGCCGCGGCTGCACGTCGCGCCCGCCGATCCGCCGCTCGCCGGCCCGATCACGCCGCCCGAGCAGTCCACGCGCGAGGCCCTCTGGCGCCACGCCGGGCTGACCCGCGACGCCGCCGGGCTGACCGCGCTGGCCGCCGATCCGCATCCACTGGCGCAGCTCGTCGCCGCGTGCGGCATGCTGCGCCAGGAGAGCCGCGGCGCGCACTTCCGCAGCGACTTCCCCGAGACCGATCCCGCCCTCGACGGCCACCACGCCGTCGTGCGCAACGGCGGATCACCCACGTTCGAGCCCTGGACCTGAGCGGTAAGGCGCCGCTCGGCTGAACGTCGGCACCCTCTTAACGCGAACTCAACAGACCGTGCGTTGGTGCTTCATGAGGCCGGGGCACGATGCAACCGGTCGGGGAGCCAGCCAAGCCCAAGGGTCAAGGGGAGGTCAGCATGTACCAGTTCAGCAGGGCCATGTACCGGGAGCTCGCCAAGGACGTCGACACGTCCGTCTGCGAAGAGGCGCACCACCACGTCCTCCACGCATGCGAGCAGAACATCGAGCGATTGGTCGGCGATCGCCATTACTTCGCGCGGCCCGCGCGCACCCTCTTCAACGACATCCGGCGCTACTTCCCGATGACGGCCCAGGCCCGCACGTGGAGCGTCGTCCAGCGCTACGTCGCCTGCGCCGAGGACTGGCTCGACCGCCTGCCCCAGAACGGCATCGACGTCAACGGCCAGCCGCTGCAGTGCCGCGCGACGACCCGCCGCGGCACGGCTTGTCAGCGCATGCCGCTCCCCCACAACGGCTACTGCCCGTCGCACCAGCACCTCGCCGAGACCGAGGAAGTCGACGTGCGCGAGGCGATCGCGGCCTAGGCGCCGCGGGCCTCTCCCAACCTTGGAGGCAGCACCAGGGCGCGGGACGGCTCCCCGACAGGAGCGTCCCGCGTCCGCACGTTCGTCGGCCGCGGAGCGATAGCGTGCCGCGCAGATGCTGCTGGGGGTCGACGTCGGAGGGACCTTCACCGACGCGGTCCTCGTCGACGGCGGCCGGCTGATCACGGCCAAGGCGCCGACGACGCCCGACGACCAGTCGCGCGGCGTGCTCGAAGCGGTGCGTGCGGCGCTGGAGGCGGCGGGCCGGAAGGCCGGCGACGTCGAGGCCTTCTCGCACGGCATGACCGTCGCGACCAACGCGCTGCTGGAGGGCGCGGGCGCGCGGACCGTGCTGTGCGCGACCGAGGGCTTCGTCGACCTCGTCGAGCTCGGCCGCCAGGCGCGGCCGGAGCTCTACCGGCTGTGCGCGGATCGCCCGGCGCCGCTGGTCCCGCCGCGGCGCCGCGTGGCGGTGCCCGAGCGCATGGGCCCGGACGGCGTGCTGCGCGAGCTGACCGAGGAGGACGCGCGGGCAGTGGCCGAGCGGGTGGCCGAGCTCGAGCCCGAGGCGGTCGCCGTGGTCCTGCTGCACGCCTACCGCCACCCGGAGCACGAGCGGCGGCTGGGCCGCGCGCTGCGCGACCGGCTGGGCGACGACGTCGCGGTCTCGCTGTCGCACGAGGTCACGGCGACCTTCCGGGAGTTCGAGCGCGCGGCGACGACCGAGGTCGACGCGGCGCTCTCCCCGCTGCTGCGCTCCTACCTGCGGCGGCTCGTCGCCGGCGCGCAGGAGGCCGGCCTGCCGGAGCCGGCGATCATGCAGTCCAGCGGCGGGCT
>JAOPZD010000032.1 GCA_025964295.1 Conexibacter sp. | reverse complement strand
GCCGCTCGATCGGCTTCTCCAGCGTGAACCCGACGACCGCCGCGGGCGCCGTGGCCACGACCGCCCCCGGCAGCGAGGGCCACGGCACGAGCACCAGTAGGCCCGCCAGCGTCCCGGTGTGCAGCGCCACCTCGAAGGCCTTGCGGACATCGGCGGGCAGGCCGGCCGACGGCCATCCCAGCAGCTGGGGGATCAGCGCGACGTGCGCCGACGACGAGATCGGGACCAGCTCTGCGGGGCCATGCAGCGCGCCCAGCGCGACCGCGTGGGCGAGCGGCAGCCCTGGCGTGCTACGCGGCATCCTCGGCGGCGGCTGCCGGCGTTCCACCGGTCCCACGGTTCTTCCACCAGCGGTAGGCGAGGTAGCCGGCGCCGGCGACGATGAGGACGACCACCGCGTAGTCGATCAGGTGCAGGTAGCCGCGGAGGTCCTCCCAGTTGTCGCGCGCGGCGTAGCCCGCGAGGACAAGCCCGGCGTTCCACGGCAGCGCACCCAGGAACGTCAGCACCGCGAAGCGCCGGAAGGGCATGCGGGCGATGCCGGCCGGCAGCGAGATGAACGTCCGCACGATCGGCAGCATCCGCGAGAAGAAGACGGCCCAGGAGCCCCAGCGCTCGAACCAGCGCTCGGTCATCGCCAGCTGCTCGGGCTTGATGTGGAAGACCTTGTAGCGCTCCAGGACCTCGACCCGTCCGTAGTACCCCACGGCGTAGGCGATCCAGGAGCCGACGAGGTTGGCGATCGAGCCCACGGCCACCGCCGCGAACAGCGAGTACTTGCCCTCGCTGACGTTGAACCCGGCGAACAGCATCGTCGCCTCCGACGGGATCGGGATGCAGGCGCTCTCGGGCACCATCAGCAGGAAGATCCCCGGCAGGCCGAGGTCGCCGACGACGTTGGTGGCGAAGGTCGCCAGCTTGTCGGTGACCGAGGCGAGGACGAGGGCTGCCGTGATGAGCATTCGCGGGAAGGCTAGAGGTTCGTCCTGGGCGGGCGTACCCGCGCCCTCAAGCACCTGCGCGGACAGCCGATGACCGGGAGGTGGACGCTCCCTCCCCGGCCCTCACGGCCGCGCGTCGGCTTGCCCGCCGTGCGGCGTGCTCCATCCTGCCCGTCGACGCGGCCCTCGCGCCAGAGCACGACGGCAGGGTCCTCCTCGTCGACGCCGAGCCGTCCGACGCGCTGCTCTCCGACCTCGCCCGCGCGCTGCCGCGCGCCGAGGCGCTCGTCCTCTGGGTCGAAGGCTGGTCGATCGAGACCGCGGCCGCCGCACTGGGTCGCCACGGCTTCGAGCACGGCTCCGTCAACGGCGTCGACATGCCCACGCCCGGCGTCCTCGCGGTCCTGGCCGCCACCGAGGCCAAGGCCGAGCTGCACGCCGCCGCGCTGGCCGCCCGCGAGCGCGACTTCCGCGCCCTGGCCGTCATGCCCGCCTACAACGAGGGCGACGTCATCGGCCCCGCGATCGGCGCGCTGATCTCCGAGGGCGTCGACGTCTACCTCCTCGACCACCGCTCCACCGACGACACCGTCGCGGCGGCCACGCCGTGGCTCGGCCGCGGCCTGGTGCGCATCGAGCGCTTCCCGGACGAGTCCGGCCCCGGCTTCGACGAGCGCAACGGCGACGTCATGGTCTGGCGCGACATCCTGCGCCGCGTCGAGCAGGTCACCGGCGAGGTGCCGGCCGACTGGTACCTGTTCGTCAACGCCGACGAGTTCCGCGAGTCCCCGTGGCCCCGCGTCACGCTCGCCGACGGCCTGCGCGAGGTCGACGAGCTCGGCTACTCCGCCGTCAACTTCGAGCTGGTCAACTTCCGCCCGACGCCGCAGGACGCGTTCGCGCCCGGCGCCGACGTCCGCGAGGCGCTGCGCTTCTACGAGGCGCCCGGCCCCTACGACCTGTTGCAGGTCAAGGCCTGGAAGGCCCAGCCGGACGGCGGCCCGGTCAACCTCGCCCACCACGGCGGCCACGACGTCCTCTTCGACGGCAAACGGGTCTTCCCGGTCCCGTTCGTCCTGCGCCACTACCCGATCCGCTCGGCCGAGCACGGCCGCCGCAAGGTCGTCGCCGAGCGCCTGGGCCGCTTCGCCGCCGAGGAGCGCGCCGGCGGCTGGCACGTCCAGTACGACCACTACGACGACGACGCCGACTACCTGCACGAGCGCGAAGCGCTGACCGCGTGGGACGGCGACGCCTTCCGCGCCGCGCTGCTGGCCCGCGCCACCCGCCACCTGCTCCTGCTCGCCACGGCCGGCGGCCGCGACGTGGGCTCCGAGGAGATCACGGTCGACGGCCTCGGCGGCTGGCTGGCGCGCCGCGGCCACGGCCCGGCCGGTCCGGCGGAGATCGCGCGCCTGCAGCAGCACATGCTCTCCACCCAGCCCGGCGGCCCCGACCTGGAGGCCGCCGCGGCGGACCTCGCGCAGGTCGTGGAGGCCCAGGCGCGAATCCGTGGCGAGATGCAGGCCGTCGCCCGCCTGGGCGACGCCCGCGCCGCCCGGCGCGCCGCCGCCTAAAGGAGCACCACCACCATGATCGCGATCCCCGAGCCGACCGACCTCTGCCGCCTGGCCGAGGCGCACGACACCGACAAGGGCACGCAGTACACGCAGGTCTACCACCGCTGGCTCGGGCACGTGCGCGAGCAGCGGATGCGGATGCTGGAGATCGGCCTCTACAACGGCGGCTCCTTCCGGATGTGGCGCGACTACCTGCCCAACACCGTCCTGCACGGCATCGACATCGACGCCCGGACGCTGGCCTACCAGGACGAGGTCCCCAACTCGCAGGTGCGCCTCGTCGACCAAGGCGACGCGGGGGCGCTGGAGCGCTTCGTCGCCGAGCTGGGCGGCAACTACGACTTCATCCTCGACGACGGCGGCCACACGATGGTCCAGCAGATCGTCTCCTTCGAGGTCCTCTGGCCGCACGTGATGCCCGGCGGCATCTACGCGATCGAGGACCTGGGCACGTCCTACTTCATGAACTACGGCGGGCGCGAGCTCCGCGAGCCGGGGACGGCCGTGGACTACGCCAAGGACCTCGTCGACGCGGTCAACCGCGAGCACGCGCTGCACCCGCCGGCCAACGTGGAGCGCGCCGTGTCGCCGATCACGCTGGCCAAGACGCGCCGCGACGTCGCCAGCGTCCACTTCCACCCGGGGATCGCCCTGGCGGTCAAGCGGTTCTGAGCGCGACCTCGCGCGTCTGGCCGGTCTTCCTGGCCATCAGGAACCGCAGCTCGCCGGCGCGCTCCGGCGCGTAGAGCGGGCGGTCGTCGTACAGCGGCGGCGCCTGCGCGCCCTCGGGGCGCAGCACGGCGTCGGTCGTCCAGCGCAGCGACGCCTCATCGAAGGAGCCCTCGCGCGTCGTGACGAGCACGACGTCGGCGGCGTCGGGGCCGGTCGTCCCCGCGGCCTCGAGCGCGTCGACGAGCTCGGGCAGCGCGAAGCCGTCGGACTCGTCGAGCAGGATCGCCAGCGTCGCGTCGTCGTCGGGGCCAAAGGCGTCGTGCCACGCGCGGACCACCGAGCCGTCGGTCAGCACGTCGACGGCGAAGGCCAGCGCGACGAAGGCCTTGCCCGCGAACGTGCGCGGGACCGGCAGGCGGCGGCCGCCGGCGACGGTCCGGGCCATGCCGCGGATCAGCACGCGGTTTGGGTGGTCGATCACGCGCGGGACGCGCTTGACGGCGTAGAGGTCCTCACCGATCCAGACCCCGGCGAGGCTGCCGTCCAGCACGCCGTAGATCACGGCGGGGGAGACCTCGGGACCGCGCGCCAGGACGTCGACGAAGACGACCTGCCCGCCGGGCTCGCCGTCCAGGAGGTGGCGGGCCAGCGTGGGGAAGTAGATCTCCTCGCGGTTGTAGACCTCGCCGCCGCCGGTGCCGTCGAAGTGGCGGCCGATGCGGTCGAGCATCTCGCGGAACAGGCCGGCCTCGTAGAAGCTGCCCTCGACCTGGCCGCCGTAGATCTCGCTCACGCCGAGGTCGGCGAGGACCGCGGCCAGCTGCGGATCGCGGCACGCCGGCGCCGCCTGGGCCCACGCCTGGTCGGGCGTGACCAGCCGCCGGGCGAAGCCGGCCCGCGTGCGCGCGATGTACTCCGGCGCGCCCTGGCGGACGTAGAGGTCGTTGCTGGCGTGCAGGACGACGTGGTCGAACGGCTCGAGGTTGTCGTAGGCGAACGCGAGGTTCGACAGGTGCAGGTGGGCGATGTCGCCCCACGTGGTCGCGTAGGAGACGGGGTTGACGTGCACGCCCTCGGGCAGCAGCGGCTGCACGGCGGCCGGGTCCAGGCCCATGCTCTGCGACAGGTGCAGGACGACCTGGGTCTCGGGCCCGAGGAAGGCGCGGTAGTTCTCGGCCTGGTCGAGGATCACCGCGGGCTGCTCGTGCACGGGCACGGACACGCAGAGGCGCGGGGCGGAGGGAGCCATACCCGCGCCATCGTCGCCAAGGGCAGGGTCCTTGAGCGATGGAGGGTGTGCGCGTTCTGACCGTCCGCATACGGACAAGAAGCTCCACCGGTCGAGGCGCGGGGCGACGACAGGGAGGAGATGTCCACCTCCCTCCAGGTGCTGGCCCATCGCGGGCTGCTCGACGGTCCCGACCACGCGCGGGAGAACGTCCTGCCGGCGCTGCGCGCCGCCGCCGAGGCCGGCTTCGGCCTGGAGTTCGACGTCCGCCAGGACGCCGACGGGCAGCTCGTCCTCTCCCACGACCCGGCCGCCTGGGCGCCCGAGCGCGACGCCGTCGCGTTCCTCGCCGACCCGCCCGGCGACGCGATCCACGCGTTCAACGTCAAGGACCCCGCCGCGGTCGCGCCCGCGCTGGACGCCATCGACGCCGCCGGCACGCTGGCGCGCTTCTTCTTCTTCGACTTCGAGCTGGCCTGCGCCACGCCGGGCGACGCGGCCGCGCTGGCCGCCGCGGTCACCGCCCGCGGCGGCGCCGTCGC
>JAOPZD010000017.1 GCA_025964295.1 Conexibacter sp. | reverse complement strand
CGCCCGCGCCGTCGAGGTCGAAGCCGACGACGACCGCGCCCGCGGCCGCCAGCCGCTGCGCGATCGCCGCGCCGATGCCGCCGGCCGCGCCGGTGACGAACGCGACCTGACCCTGCAGCTCGCCCGGCCTGGGCGCCAGCGAGAGCTTGTAGAGCTCCAGCGGCCAGTACTCGACCGCGAAGGACTCCTCGTCGCTCAAGGACACGAACTCGCCGAGCGCCTCGGCGCCGGCCATGACCTCGATCGCGCGGTGGTAGAGGTCGCGGGAGAGCCCGGACGCCTTGGTCGTCGTGCCGACCGCGACCAGCCCGACGTGCTGGATCAGCACGACGCGCGCGTCGGGATCGCCCGGGACCGTCGTCTCGTCGCCGAAGCGCTCGACGTAGGCGCGGTAGTCGACGCGGTAGGCCTCGGCGCGCTCGCGGATGCGGGCGATGAGCGCCGGCGCGTCGTCGGTCGCCGGGTCGTAGGGGATCCACAGCGGCACGCGCTTGGTGTGCACGAGGTGGTCGGGGCAGGCGGCGCCGATCGTGACCAGGCGCTCGGCGTCGCGGGAGGCGACGAGCTCCACCGCGGCGGGCGACGTGTCGACGGTCAGCAGCTTGTGGCGCTCCGACGACACCGCGCCGCGCAGCGCGGGCAGGACGTCGGCGAGCACGGCGGCGCGCGCGTCGTCGCCCAACGGCTCGGGGGCGAGCGAGCCGCCGAAGCGCGGCGTGCCCGCGGTCTTCTCGTTGACCCACGCGACGGCCTTGTTGATGACCTCGATGGTCGACTTGTAGGCCTCCTCGGCCGTGTCGCCCCAGCAGACCAGGCCGTGCTTGGCCAGCACCACCAACTTGAGGCCCGGGTTGCCGCGCACGGCCTCGCCGACCTGCTTGGAGAGCGTGAAGCCCGGGCGGATGTAGGGGATCCACGCCGCCTCGTCGCCGAAGATCTCGGCGATGATGCGCTCGCCGTCGGCGGTGCCCGCGATGACGTTGATGCCGTCGGGGTGCGTGTGGTGGACGTGGGCGGCCGGGATGAAGGCGTGCAGCAGCGTCTCGATCGACGAGCGCGGCATCGCCGGGTCGACCATGCACTTGGCCAGGTGGGCGACCATCTGGTCGTCGGGCATCTCGGGGCGCTCGATGAGCGGCTCCAACTCCTCCATGCGCAGCCCGGTGAAGTGCTCCGGGCCCATGGTGGCCAGGTCCGAGCCCGAGCCCTTGACCCACATGACCGCGACCTCGCGGCCGACGTGGTCGGTCACCGTGCCCTTGGCGGAGGTGTTGCCGCCGCCGAAGTTCGCGACGCGGCGGTCGGCGCCGAGCAGGTTGGAGGCCAGGACGAGCGCGTCGAGCGCGGTCGCGCCGGCGGGCAGGCCCTCGGCGGGCCAGCGGTCCTCGACCGAGGCGACGATGGGGGCGGACGTGGCGCTCATCGGCCCCACCCGCCGGCCACGGTGGCGGTGGCTCCTCGCTCGGCGACGATCTTGTCCACGTAGCCGCCGCCGCGCAGCGCGGCGACCGGGTCGGCGGCGGCGCCGAGCTGCTCGCGCACCTTGGCGCACAGCGGGCGCACGTCGGTGCGGTAGGCGTCGAGCAGCAGCTCGTGGCCGCCGAGGACGTCCCCGCGGCGCTGCGCGTCGGCGAGCGCCTCGCGGTCGACGATCAGTGCCTTCACGTAGGCCTCCTGGAGGTTGACGACGCTCAACACCATCGCCTCGACCTTCGCCTCGACGTTGTGCGCCTGGTCGATGGTCAGCCGGGGGAGCGGGCCATCGCCCGAGGCCAGCTCGCAGAAGATGAGGAACAGCTCGAACGGGTTGACGGAGCCGACGATCAGGTCGTCGTCGGCGTACTTGCGGTTGTTGAAGTGGAAGCCGCCCAGGCGGCCCTCGTCGGCGAGGATCGCGGTGATGTGCTCCACGTTGGTGCCCTGGGCGTGGTGGCCGAGGTCGACGAGGACCTTGGCGCGCTCGCCGAGCTTCTGGCAGATCAGCAGCGACGAGCCCCAGTCGGCGAAGTCGGTGGCGTAGAAGGCCGGCTCGAAGAACTTGTACTCGACGAGCAGCTCCTGGTCCTCGGGCAGCACCGCGTAGACCTCGCGCAGCGCGTCGGTCAGGCGGCGCCGGCGCGCGCGCAGGTCGTCCTGGCCGGCGTAGTTGGTGCCGTCGGCGAACCACAGCGACTGCGCGGTCGCGCCGAGCCTGGTCGCGATCTCCACGCAGGCGATCAGGTGCGCGGTCGCCTTCTCGCGGATCGCGGCGTCCGGGTGCGTGATCGACCCGAGCTTGTAGTCGGCGTCCTGGAACAGGTTGGGGTTGACGGCGCCGACGCGCAGCCCGGCGCCCTCGATGTGCGCGCGGAGCGCGTCGAGGTCGTCGACGGCGTCCCACGGGAAGTGCAGCGCGACGGCGCCGGCGGTCCCGGTCAGGCGGTGCACCTCGGCGGCGTCGTCGATCTTCTCGAAGACGTCGCGCGGGCGGCCCGGCTGCTGGAAGGTGGCGAAGCGCGTGCCGGAGTCGCCGTAGCCCCAGGAGGGGGTCTCGATCACGAGGTCGGCGAGGGCGCGCTCGACCAGGTCGGAGTCAGGAGGGGGAGTCATCGTGGTTGGTCCTTCTTCATCAGCTTGCTTGCGAAGTGCGGGTGGTTCAGGCCGCGGCCGGCGCGACGGAGCCGGTGACGTCCAGGAAGCGGTGGTAGGTCGCGTCGGCGGCGGCGCGGTCGGCCGACGGCTCGTAGGTGACGCAGTCGGCGCTGACGGCCGCGACGGCGCGGATGTCGGCCAGCGAGGCCAGCTCGCCGGCGGCGCGGGCCTGGACGAGCAGGTTGCCCATCGCGGTGGCCTCGACGGGCCCGGCGCAGACCTCGCAGCCGGTGAGGTCGGCGGTGCGCCGGCAGAGCAGGTCGACGCGCGCCCCGCCGCCGATCACGTGGATCCGGCGGATCTCGCGGCCCGACGCCTGCGCGAGCAGCTCCAGGACGAGGCGGTACTTGCAGGCCAGCGACTCGACGATCGCGCGGACCGTGGCGCCCTGTCCCTGCGGTGCGGCCTGGCCGGTGGCGGCGCAGGCCGCGGCGATCCGCGCGGGCATGTCGCCGGGCGGCAGGAACGCCGGGTCGTCGGGGTCGAAGAGCGGGCTGCCGGCGGCGGGCGCGGCCGCCGCGGCGGCGAACAGCGTCGCGTGGTCGGCGGTGCCCCAGGCGCGGGCGCACTCCTGCTCGAGCCACAGGCCCATGACGTTCTTGAGCAGCCGCGTCGTGCCGTCGACGCCGCGCTCGTTGGTGAGGTTCGCGGCGTGCGCGCCGTCGGTCAGCACCGGCGCGTCGAGCTCGAGGCCGAGCAGCGACCACGTGCCGGAGCTGAGGATCGCGCAGCCCTCGCCGGCGACCGGCGCGGCGGCGAACGCCGAGGCGGTGTCGTGGGAGGCGACGGCGAAGACGGGCACCGCGCCGAGGCCGTGCCCGGGCAGCACCGGGCCGAGCACGGTGCCCGGCTCGACCAGGTCGGTGAACAACCGCGCCGGCAGGCCGAGGCCGTCGATGACGCCGGACGCCCACGCGCCGGTGCGCGCGTCGAGCAGGCCGGTCGTCGAGGCGTTCGTGCGCTCGTTGGCCAGCTCGCCGCTGAGCCACAGCGCCAGCAGGTCGGGGACCATGGCGATCCGCGAGGCGGCGTCGAAGGCGGCGGTGCCCTCGTCGGCCAGCAGCTGGAAGACCGTGTTGATGGACATGGTCTGGATGCCCGTCGCCGCATACTGCTCGGCGCGCGAGACGCGGCCGAACGCGCGCTGCACCATCGGATCGGAGCGCCCGTCGCGGTAGTGGAAGGGCAGGCCGAGCAGGCGTCCGCGGTCGTCGAGCAGGCCGTAGTCGACGCCCCACGTGTCGACGCCGACGCCGCGCAGCGGTCCCGCGCCGCGCAGGGCGTCCAGCGCCTGCTCGAAGAGCCCCATCAGGTTCCAGTGCAGCCCGCTGGGCAGCCGCACCGGGCGGTTGGCGAAGCGCGCCTGCTCGGTCAGCGTGATGCGGCCGTCGTCCAGCGCGCCGGTCAGGACGCGGCCGGAGGACGCGCCGAAGTCGATCGCGGCGAAGCTAGTCAAGGTGGAACACCTCTTCGAGGCGCGTGAAGCCGGCCGGGACGCCGCCCACCCGCTCGTCGGAGGGCAGCGCGAAGAACTCGGCCATCTCGGCCTGCCAGCGCGCGTTGACGCCGGTGGCCTCCATCGCGGCCTGCGCGGCGGCGAAGTCCTCGGCCTCCAGGTAGCCGACGAGCAGCCCGTCGGGCGCCAGGAAGAGCGAGTAGTTGCTCCAGCCGCTGGCGCTCAAGGCCTCCAGCATGTCCGGCCAGACCGCGCGGTGGCGCGCCCTGTACTCGTCGAGCCGGTCGGCGCGGACCTGGAGCAGGAAGCAGACGCGCTCCATGCCGCTCACGCCCCCACCGCGGTGAAGGGCAGGCCGAGCAGCGCGGCGACGGAGCGGATCTCGTCGAGGTGATGGCCGACGCCGAGCGCGACATGATGGGTCGGGCCCTCGGCGCACCAGCGCTCCAGCAGCTCGGCCGGCCCGAGGCCGAAGACCAGGCGGCTGTTGGTGTTGCCGATGCGCATCGTGTCGCCCGCCACCGACTCGCCCTCGGCGGCGATCAGCTTCAACTTGCCCTCGGCGGTCTGCGTGCACCCAAGGATCGTGACGGGGCCGTAGCGCACCTTGGTCTCGACGCTCAGGCCCGAGCCGGACTTCCCGTGGTAGAGCTTGAGGTTGCGCAGCGTCGGGCGGCCCTGGGCGATCCCGACGTGGGCGGGCCCGTCGTGGCCCATCAGCGTGAAGTCGCCCGCGAGGTCCATCGCGTACCACTCGGTGAACGAGCCGCCGGCGCCGAGGCGGTCGAGCACGACCTGGGCGATGTTGGTCTTGATGTCCGCCTCGCCCGAGGTGATGATCCCGCGCGCGGTCAGCAGCGAGTTGCCGACGATGACGCCCGCGCCGAGGCGCTCGGCCTCGTTGCCGCCGACGCCGCGGTAGTAGTAGGTCAGCGAGTCCAGCGCGAAGTCCTCGACGAGCCGGTCCAGGCCGACGGCCACGCGCGCGCTCCAGTCCAGGTCGGCATCGTCGATCGGCCCGGCGATCGGGTCGCTCGACGGATCGGCGAAGTCGAACATGGCCCGGATCTCGGCCAGCTTGGCGTCGACCTCGTCCTGCGTCGCCTGGGCCACGCGCGCGCCGAGGTCGTCGATCTCGAGGACCTCGACATGGGCGCCGGTGTGGGCGTGGACGGCGGTGAAGTCGGCGTACATGTCCAACATGCCCGGGTAGACGTGGCCGAGGAAGCCGATCCGCGAGCGCCGCAGGTCGCGGGCGACGGCGGCCGCGCGGACCCAGGCGGCGATCTTCGACCAGGCGCGGTCGTCGCCGTCGATCAGGCCGGCGACCGTGTCGTAGGGGATGCCCGTCCGCGTGCACGCGCCGGCGATCTCCGGGACGCAGCACGCCGCGCAGTTGGCCAGCCACTCGCCGGTGCCCGTGTTGGGGTAGTCGATGGTCGCGGTCGGCTGCAGGCCGAGCAGGACGACCGGCACGCCCGCGGCCTGGAGCACCGGGATCACGGTGGACGAGGTCGCGTAGGTGACCGCGTGGCAGAGCACGAGGTCGACCTGCTCCGAGGCGAACAGGTCGCCCGCGACGCGCGCCTTCTGCGCGGAGTCCACCAGGCCGGCCGAGACGACCTCGGCGCCCAGCTCGCCCACCCGCTCCTCGACGCGGCGCTGGTAGCCCTTGACGCGCTCCTCGAGCCCCTCGAACTGCGGCCAGTACGTGTCGAGGCCGATGCCGAAGACGCCGACGCGGGCGCGCGCGGAGGGTCGCCGAGTCACGAAGGGGCTCCTGAGGTCACGGGGAGGAGGACGGAGGATCCCGGGAGCAGGCGGCGCTCGCCCGCGTGCGGGGAGACGTCGACGCGCGGGAAGTTCGAGGCGGCGACGTCGACGCGCAGGCGGTGCCCGGCACCGATCGCGATCGCGGTCGAGCCGACGTGCACGACGACCTCGCCGCCGCCGCGCACGCGGGCCACGCCGTCGCAGATCCCCAGCGCGGTGCCGTCGGGCGCGACGTCGACCAGCGCGACGCACCAGTCGGCCTCGCCCGCGGGCGCGTCGGTCGCGGTCTGCAGCGTCGCGGTCACCGGGCCCATCAGCTCGAGGTCGGCCGCGAGCGGCGCG
>JAOPZD010000011.1 GCA_025964295.1 Conexibacter sp. | reverse complement strand
TGATCGAGGCGCGCGCGCAGGACGCGGGCCTGGAGCCCGAGTCCTATGACCTGGTCCTCAACGTCGCCTCCTCGCACGCCCACGGCGGCTTCCCCGACGCGCTCGGCGAGCTGGCCGCGCTGGCCCGGCCCGGCGGCGGGATCGTCCTGCTCGGCGAGGGCTACTGGACTCAGCCGCCGTCGGCCGCCTTCCTCGACGCGCTCGGCGGAGGGTCGGCCGACGAGCTGCCGCTGGGCCTCAGCGGCCTGCTGGCCGCGACGCGCGCGGCGGGCCTGCGGCCCGTGGACGTCCGCACCGCGAGCGTCGAGGACTGGGCCGCCTACGAGGAGGGCCTGGCCGCCGAGGCCGAGCGCTACGACGACGAGGACGCCGCCGCCTACGCCCGCGGGATCCGCGAGCGCCGCGCGCTGCCCGGCGGCGAGACGACCTTCGGCTTTGCGCTGCTGACCCTCCAGCGCTGAGCCGGCTTCAGGAATCGCGGCCCGCCGCCGATCCAGCGGGAGATGGAAGCCGCACCCGTCCCGCCGAGCCGCCGCGCCGTGTGGGCCCTGCGCCTCGTGCTCTACCCGGTCGTCGTCGCGCTCCTGGCCGTCGCGTGGCACCAGCGCCAGGCCGACGCGGGCGCCGAGGCCGGCGTGCACGCCGTCACGGTCCCGGCCTCCGTCGGGTTCGGCGGCGCCACGGATCGCAACGGGCTGACGACCGCGGTCGTCCGCCACGGCCGGCTGCTGCGCTTCAGGTCCTGGTACCGGCTGACCTGCGGCCAGGGTCCCCGCTCGACGCTCGTCGGCGGCTGGTTCTGGATCGGGCAGACCGCGTTCGCGGTCGGCCGCGACGGCCGCACCACCGCCGCCTGGCCGGCCGGCACGCCGTTTCGATGGGACGGCGTGCCGCGCGCCACCGCGTCGCTGCGCTTCGCCGCGCGCGTCACCCCGACGTCGCTGCGCGGCAGCTTCTCGGTCGCCGTCGACCGGCACCGCCGCCGCGGCGCCGCGCCCTGCAGGTCGGGCACGGTGCGGTTCGCGCTCACCCCGCGCCTCGGTTAGGGCGCCAGCCCGTCGACCAGGCGGTCGAAGACGACCTCGACCTCCGCGCGCGCCTGCGCCGGGTCCGGCGCGCGGGCGACGTAGAGCGCGCCCTCGTCGAGCGCGCCGAGCAGCAGGTGGGCCAGCGGCGTCAGCGGCTGGCGGGCGATCGCGCCCGCCTCCATCCCCGCCTCCAGCGTGCCGAGGACGAGCCCGAGGCCGTGGCGGAAGCCGATCTCGCGCCAGCGGGCCCAGCCCAGGACGGCGGGGGCGTCGAGGAGGGCGATGCGCTCGACCTCGGGCTCGGCGCAGACGGCCAGGAACGCGCGCGCGCCGGCGCGCAGCGCCGCCAGCGGGTCGGTCGCGCCGGTCAGCGCGGAGTCGGCGATGCGCTGCGTCGTCTCGGCCTCGACCTCCTCGAAGACGGCCTCGAAGAGCTGCTCCTTGTCGCGGAACTGGTGGTAGAGCGCGCCGCGCGTCACGCCCGCGGCGCGGACGATCTCCTCGGTGCCCACGCCGGCGTAGCCGCGGGCGGCGAAGAGCGCGCGGGCGGCGGTCAGCAGCCCCTCGCGCGTCGCGCGCGAGCGCTGCTCATGCTTGTTGGTGGACTTGCTTTCCATACAGTCTGTATGTAACTTGCGTGCAGGCTGTACGCAATCTAACCGGAAGGCCGCCGCCATGCCCGAGCTGACGCTGCAACAAGGGACGATCCGCTACCGCGACGAGGGCACCGGCCCGACGCTGTTTTTCGTCCACGGCGCGCTCGTGGACGGCCGCCTGTGGGAGCCGGTCGTCGAGCGCCTGCGCGATCGCTTCCGCTGCGTCGTGCCCGAGCTGCCGCTCGGCTCGCACGAGCTGCCGCTCAAGGCCCACGCCGACCTCTCGCCCCACGGGCTTGCCGCCCTGCTGGGCGACATCCTCGACGCGCTCGACCTCGACGACGTCACGCTCGTGGGCAACGACACCGGCGGCGCGCTCTGCCAGCTGCTCGTCGTGGCCGACCCCGAACGCATCGCGCGCCTCGTGCTGACCGACTGCGACGCGTTCGCCGACTTCCCGCCCAAGGCGTTCAAGCCGCTCGTCGCCGCCGCGAAGGTCCCCGGCGGCCTGCGCGCGCTGCTGGAGCCGATGCGGGCCCGCCCCGCGCGGCGGCTGCCGATCGCCTACGGCTGGCTGGCCAAGCGCCCGATCCCCGACCACGTCATGGACGGCTGGACGCTGCGCGCGCTGCAGGACCCGGGCGTCATGGCCGACCTGCGCAAGGCCCTGTCGAGCCTCGACTCCAAGATCCTGCTGGACAACACGCCCAAGTTGTCGTCCTTCACCAAGCCGGTCCTGCTCGTCTGGTCGCGCGAGGACAAGTTCTTCAAGGTCGAGCACGCCCACCGCCTGGCGGCGATCTTCCCCGACGCGCGCGTCGAGGAGCTGACCGACGCCTACACCTTCGTCAGCTGGGACCAGCCCGACCGCGTGGCCGAGCTCGTCGGCGCGTTCGCCGGGTCGCCTCAGCCGGCGGGCAGCGTCGCGGCCTGAGCCGCGGTCTGCACGGGCAGCGCCCCGGCGGGGACGGTCGCCGTCGGCCGCGCGAACCAGCGGAACGCGAAGTCCTCGGCGGGGCGCCCGGCGATCAGCGGGCGCACGTCGTCGAGGGCGTACAGCAGCTGGATCGTCGGCGCGATCTGCAGGTCGGCGGCGTTGGGGCGCTCGCCGCCCAGGACGCCCTCGGCGACGTAGGCGTCGACCTGGTCCAGGAGCGCGGGCAGCGCGGCGAGGTCGCCGCGCACGCCGGCGTCGTCGACGTCGTTGAGGCGCCGCTCGATCGGCAGGATCGCCTTGGCCGCCGCGAGCACCACGGGCATCGGGAGCTTCGGGCTGCGCTGGCCCTCCTGGAAGCCGTGCATGGCGCGCGGGTGCACGCCGAACGCCGACCACAGCAGCCGCCGCGGGATCGCCTGGAAGACCTCGTCGCCCCAGCGCTCGGCGTCGGCGATCGCCTCCGCGCCCGCGGGGCCGTCGTAGAGCGGCGGCGACGCGACCCGGCGCTCCAGCGCGCGCAGGATCGCCCGCGAGCCCTGGACCTTCTCGCCGTCGGCGAAGCGCACGCCCGGCACGGTGCGCCCGCCGAACAGCGGCCGCATCACCACGGGCTGCAGCGCGGCGGGGATCTCGACCCGGCGGTACGCGAGCCCCTTGATCTCGAAGGCCTTCTCGACGGTCGCGCACGGATGCGAGCCGTGGACGACGAACACGCGTGCGGGCATGGCGCGGACCCTAACCGGTGCGCGCCGCCGCGCGCCGCGCTTGGCATGATGCGCGCCGATGCTCCTGGTCGTCGACGTCGGCAACACCCAGACCCACTTCGGCACGTTCCGCGGGGACGAGCTGATCGAGCACTGGCGCTTCGCGACCGTGCGGACGTCGACGTCCGATGAGCTCGGCGCCGCGCTGCGCAACCTGCTGGAGCTGCGCGGCGTCGGCCTCGCCGACCTCAGCGCGTCGATCGTCTCCTCGACGGTCCCCCAGCTCGAGCCCGAGTGGCTGGCGATGGCCAACCACTACCTCGGCCACCGCATGCTCGCGGTCGGGCCCGGGATCCGGACCGGCATGCCGATCAAGATCGACAACCCGCGCGAGCTCGGCGCCGACCGCCTCGTCAACGCCGTCGCGGCGTTCGAGCGGCTCGGCGGGCCGTGCATCTCGGTGGACTTCGGGACGGCGGTGAACTTCGACGTCGTCTCCGCCCAGGGCGAGTACATCGGCGGCGTCCTGATGCCGGGCGTGGAGATCTCGCTCGACGCGCTGACCTCGCGCGGCGCCAAGCTGCCGCGGATCGACCTCGTCGCGCCGCGGCGCGCGATCGGCAAGGGCACCGTCGACGCGATCCGCTCGGGCGTCGTCTTCGGCTTCGCCTCCGCCGTCGACGGGCTGATCAACCGCATCCAGGAGGAGCTCGGCGACGAGGCGGCGACGATCGCCACCGGCGGGCTGGCCGGCGTCGTGGTCCCGCACACGCACGCGATCGACCACGTCGACGACCTGCTGACGCTCAAGGGCCTCAAGCTCCTGCACGAGCGCAACGCGAGCTGAGCGGCGCGGTGGCCGCGGGGCGGAGGAGCTGCGCGTGAGCGCGGACGCCAGGACGGTCGTGGTCAACGCGGCGCTGGAGCCCGGCGCGGTCGCCGCGGCGAGCGACGCGGCGCCGGCGTGGCACGCGGC
>JAOPZD010000009.1 GCA_025964295.1 Conexibacter sp. | reverse complement strand
CGCCCGCGCGCAGCGACGCGACGGTCGCGCCGACGTCGCGGTGCAGCGCGATCGCCGAGCCGTCCTCGAACGGGTGGGCCATGACCGTGGCCGGCTGGATCCACGCCAGCCCCTCGCGCTCGAGGTCGAGCTCGGCCATCGCCGGCGAGGCCGCCGTCATCGGCACGAACGCGGCGTGGTCGTCGTGGACGAAGCCCGGCAGCGTGCGCTCGCTCGACGCGCTCGCGCCGCCCGGCCGCGGCGCGTGCTCGAGCAGCTCGACGTCGACCCCTGCCGCGGCGAGGTGCAGCGCGCAGACCAGCCCGTTGTGGCCCGCGCCGATGACGATGACGCGCGTCATGGTCACCCCGGCCTACCCCGGCGGTGCGCCAAGCGCACATGGGTCCCTGCGCGGACGGCGGCGCCGGATCGGTCCGTAAGGGCACCCGAACGCGGGGCAGGTCGAGGTTCCACCCCCGAGCACAGGAGCCACCTCCATGATCACGCGCATCGACCGCCTCGGCGTCGCGCTGCCGCCGCCGTCCGAACCCGACCCCGACGGCGCCGCCGCCGTCCAGGAGCTGATGGGTGGGCGATTCGGCGAGATGTCGACGTTCATGAACTACACGTTCCAGTCGTTCAACTTCCGCGGGCGTCAGGCGGCTCGGCCGTTCTACGACCTGATCGCCAACATCGCCGCCGAGGAGTTCGGCCACATCGAGGTCGTCGCGGCGGCCATCAACACCATGTTGACCGACGCGAGCCAGGTCGACGCCCAAGCGCCGGACGCCACGCTGGCCAAGTACAAGGGCATGGGCAACCCCCAGCACTTCCTGCTCGGCGGCAAGGGCGCGCTGCCCCAGGACTCCAACGGCAAGCCGTGGAACGGGGAGTACGTGTTCAGCTCGGGCGACCTCGTCGAGGACCTGACGCACAACTACTTCCTCGAGACCGGCGCCCGCAACGGCAAGCTCAAGGTGTACCAGATGGTCGAGCACCCGGCCGCCCGTGCGCTGACCGGCTACCTGCTCGTCCGCGGCGGCGTCCACCAGATCGCCTACGCCCGCGCGCTGGAGAAGCTCACCGGCGTCGACATGATGAAGGCCTTCCCGGCCCCGCGGATCCCGACGGCCAAGATCCCCGAGTGCCAGCCGCACATCAAGGCCGGACTGCACCGGATCCTGTACCGGTTCTCGCCGACCGACTACCAGGAGATCGCCGCGGTCTTCAACGGCCCGCACCCGGAGACCGGCGAGGACCTGATCGTCGAGCAAGGCCCGCCGGAGGGCGCGCTGCCCAACGACCTGCCGCCGCAGACCGACGTCTTCGCGCCCGACTACGCGCCCGAGGACATCGCCGAGATCGCGCAGAAGCTGCGCAAGGCGGCGGGGCTGCCGGACGAGCCGACCGGCGAGGTCGCCGCCGACGGGTCGCGGTTCAGCAAGATCAAGGATGCCGTGACGCCGTAGCGCCACGGCATCCCCGAGGGCGCGTTCAGCGCGCCATCGGGCGGCGCGTGGGCCCCGGGCCCACGCGCCGCATCACGGCGCCGGCGAGGAGCAGCACGATCACGACGCCGATGATGGCGCTGAGCAGGCCGCCCAGGTCGAAGGCGTCGTTGTCGCCGATGCCCAGGCCGCGCGTGAAGACGAGGTAGCCGACGAACGCCCCGACCAGGCCGAGGACGACCGACGCCAGCCACGAGGACGGGCCGGACATGCCGCTGAAGACGTCGTTGGGGACGAGCGCGCGGCCGATGAATCCGGCCACGAGTCCCAGGATGAGTGCTCCGATCATGGCGCTGGCCTACCCGCCGCCCCCGCCGCGCCAACCGGGAGCCGTGGGCAGGGGCGCTCACCAGCGCAGCCGCGGCGCGAACCCGTCGGGGTCGGCGTGCGCCCAGTCGGCCGCCCAGGCCTCCGGCGCCTCGTCGAGCAGCTGGCCCGGCGCCAGCCACTCGTAGAGCTCCGCGTAGCTGCGCGTCGTGATGTGGTCGACGCGCCGCATGAGGTTGTGCGGCGTGACCGCGCCCGGATCGCGCAGCCCCATCGACCCGAGCAGCCGCAGCGCCTCGGCGACCGTCGCGCGCTGGTAGCGGTGCACGCGGTCGGTCTTGCTCGGCACGTCGAGCGCCCGCGCGCGCTTGGGGTCCTGCGTCGCGACGCCGACCGGGCACTCGTTCGTGTGGCAGCGCTGCGACATGATGCACCCGGTCGCCATCATCATCGCCCGCGCCGCGTTGGTGTAGTCGGCGCCCTGGGCCAGCCGCTTGACGACGTCGCTGCCCGTGGCCACCTTGCCGCTCGCGCCGATCCTGATGCGGTCGCGCAGGCCGACGCCGACGAGGGTGTTGTGCACCATGATGAGGCCCTCGGTCAGCGGCGTGCCCATGTGGTCCTCGTACTCCGCCGGGGCGGCGCCCGTCCCGCCCTCCGCGCCGTCGACGACGATGAAGTCCGGCGTGATCCCCTCGGCCAGCATCGCCTTGGCGATCGCGAGCAGCTCGTGCCGCGCGCCGACGCACAGCTTGAACCCGGTCGGCTTGCCGCCCGCCAGCTCGCGCATGTGCCCGATGAACCGCACGAGCTCGCGCGGGGTGGAGAAGACGCGGTGCGACGGCGGGCTCACGCACGTCTCGCCCTCGGGCACGCCGCGGGCCTGGGCGATCTCCGCCGTCACCTTGGCGCCCGGCAGCACCCCGCCGATCCCCGGCTTGGCGCCCTGGCTCAGCTTCAAGGACACCATCTTGACCTGGTCGTGGGCGGCCTTCTCGCGGAACATGTCGGGGTCGAAGCCACCGTCCTCGGTCCGCGCGCCGAAGTAGCCCGTCCCGATCTCCCAGACGAGGTCGCCGCCGTGCAGGTGGTGGTCGGTCAGCCCGCCCTCGCCGGTGTCGTGCGCGAACCCGCCGGCCGCCGCCCCGCGGTTGAGCGCGGTGATGGCGTTGGCCGACAGCGCGCCGAAGCTCATCGCCGACACGTTCAACAACGCCATGTCATAGGGCTTGGTGCAGTCGGGGCCGCCGATCCGGACGCGCGGCGGCTCCTCGGGCGGGTCGAGCGGCGCGGTGGAGTGCAGCAGCCATTCATAGCCGGGCTCGGCGACGTCGCGCTCGGTCCCGTAGGCCTGCTCGTCCTTGAGGCCCTTGGCGCGCTCGTAGATCGCGGTGCGCGTGTCGCGGTCGTAGGGGCGCCCGTCGTAGTTGCGCTCGATGAAGTACTGCTGCAGCTCGGGCCGGACGGCCTCCATGGCGAAGCGCGCGTGCCCGATGATCGGGTAGTTGCGCAGGAGCGAGTGGCGGCGCTGGACGAGGTCGTAGACCCCGACCAGCACGGGGATCGCGAAGACCACCGCCACCACGACCCACCCGAGGGCGGCCGCGACGGCCACCACCACGACCGACACGACGAAGGGGGCGAAGCGCACCGCGGGCATCTACCCGTGCATCAGCGCGGTCATGCGGGGTAGCCCCGGCCGCATGGCCTCTCCCACCACCGCCCGGTTCATGCTCGAGCGCCTCGCCGACGACTGGGGCGTGCGCCGCATCTACGGCTACTCCGGCGACGGCATCGGCGGGCTGACCGGCGCCTTCCACCACGTCGGCGACCGCCTGGAGTTCACCCAGGTCCGCCACGAGGAGATCGCCGCCTTCGCCGCGACCGCCCACGCCAAGCTGACCGGCGAGGTCGGGGTCTGCCTCGCCACCTCCGGCCCCGGCGCGATCCACCTGCTCAACGGGCTCTACGACGCCAAGCTCGACCACCAGCCGGTCGTCGCGATCGTCGGCCAGCAGGCGCGGATGTCGCTGGGCAGCGACTACCAGCAGGAGGTCGACCTCGTCTCGCTGTTCAAGGACGTCGCGAGCTCGTTCGTGCAGGTCTGCATGGTCCCCGAGCAGGCCGCCCACCTGATCGACCGCGCGATGCGGATCGCCAAGGCCACCAGGTCGCCCACCTGCATCATCGTGCCCAACGACGTCCAGGAGCTGCCCTACGCGCCGCCGCCGCGCGCCCACGGCGGCGTGCCGTCGTCCAGCGCGGCGATCCGCCGGCCGCACGTCGTGCCCGACGGCGCG
>JAOPZD010000005.1 GCA_025964295.1 Conexibacter sp. | reverse complement strand
GTCGGGGACGCCCGCCAGCCAGTCGCGCAGCGCGCCGACGCCGGCGCCCGTGCGGGCGCTGACCTCCAGGTGCGCGACGCCGGGATGGACGGCGTCCAGGTGGTACAGGAACTTGTCGAGGTCGAAGTCGACGTGGGGCAGCAGGTCGACCTTGTTGACGATGACCAGCTCGCAGGTCCGGAACATCAAGGGGTACTTGAGCGGCTTGTCCTCGCCCTCGGCGACCGAGGACACCATGATGCGCGCGTCCTCGCCGATCTGGAACTCCGCCGGGCAGACGAGGTTGCCGACGTTCTCGACGATCAGCAGGTCGAGGTCGTCGAGCGCCAGCGCCGGCAGCGCCGAGCGCACCATGTTGGCGTCGAGGTGGCACTCGCCGCCGAAGCCGCTGCCGGTGTCGAGCTGGACGACGGGCACGTGGAGGTGCGCGAGGCGGTCGGCGTCCAGGCTGCCCTGCACGTCGCCCTCCAGGACGCCGACGCGCACGCCCCCGCCGCCGATCGTCGCGCCGTCGCCCAGCACGCGCTCCAGCAGCGTGGTCTTGCCCGCGCCCGGCGCGCTCATCAGGTTGACGACCGCCACGCCGGCGCGGTCGAAGTCCGCGCGGTTGGCCCGCGCGATCGTGTTGTTGGCGTCCAGCGCGTCCTCGACGACGCGGACCTTCACGCGGTGCATGCCGCCTCCTCCTCCACCTCGATGGACTCGACCTCGAGCTCCTCGCCGCTGACGACCGTGACCGCGCCGTCACCGCAGCCGGGGCAGCGAAACGGCGGGCGCTCCAGGGCCCACGTCCGCGCGCACGGCGCGCACGCCACGCGCAGCCCGACGCATTCGGACTCCAGCCGCGCGTTCTCGCAGAGGGTCTCCCGCGACACGATCCCGAAGGCGAACTCCAGGGCGTCCGGCACGACCTGGCGCAGCGCGCCCAGCCGGACGCGGACGACCGTCACCCGGCGTCCGCCGGCGTGCTTGACCGCCGTCGCCACCACCGCCGAGGCGATCGAGAACTCGTGCATCAGCGTTGGTAGGCCGCGTCGGTGCGCAGCTCGCCGAGCGTCTCGGTCACGAGCTCCAGCGCCCGCTCGATCGCGCCCTCGACGGCGGGCGTCAGGCCGAGGCCGACGTCGTCGACCTCCCCCGGCTCGCAGCCGATCACGACGACGCGGCCCGAGAACCCGCCGATCGCGCCGACGAAGCGCAGGACCGTCTGGGGGTCCATGCCGTGCGGGTTGATGACGTCGCCGTCCTCGATCGGGCCCGCCAGCTCCTCCATGGCGGGCTCCAACACGTACAACGTGCCCGGCTCGCCGCCCTGGCGGCTGGCGTCGAGGAGCACGAGCGCGTCGTAGCCGCGCATGATCTCGTAGGCGAGATCCAGGCCGCCGGTCCCGAACTCCATGACGGTCACGCCGTCGGGGACGCCGCGCGCCTCCAGCCGGCGGGCGCACTCGCCGCCGAACGCGTCGTCCTGCAGCCAGGCGTTGCCCACGCCGGCCACGAGGATCTGCTTCTGCAGCTGCCGCGTCATGCCGTGGTCTCCTCCACCTCGTCGGGCTTGAAGTACAAGTACCGGCCGATGTCGCGCATGAGGTCCTGGCCGGGGTCGTCGTCGACCGTCACGCAGAGGTGCACGGCGTCCGCGTAGTCGATGTAGATGCGCTCGATCGTCGCGCTGCGGCCCTCGAGCAGGTGGTCCTGCGCGTTGCGGTTGCGCTCCGGGCGCAGCACGACGTGGCCGCCGCGCCGGAACGTGCGGCCGTCGACGACGATCGCCTCCTCGCCCCGGAGCTCCGCGCCGTCGCCGGCGGGGGCCGCCGGGACCACGGGCGCCGGGTCGCTCACGGTCACCCGCCCGTGCAGGGCGATGATGTCGGCCGGCGTCGCGCTGATCGCGCGCTCGATCATCGCCCGGACCGCGGGATCGGCCGTCGCGAGCTCCTGGCGCTCGGCGTCGCTGAGCGCCAGCACGTGCAGCAGCAGCGCCTCCTCGATCTCGGTCGAGTCGAACAGCGAGCCGCGGCTCTCGGGCGCGATCTCGGGGTGGTCGGGCAGGAAGATCGCCGCGCCGAGGATCGCGTCGTCGGCGGCGCTGGCCAGCACCGGATGCGTGTTGACGTTCGCGCAGGTCATGACGGCGGTGGCGAGGTCCTCGGGCGGGGCGACCGGCGAGGCGAAGCGCCCGCCGGCGCCGCAGCGCACGACCACGTGGGTCGACAGCAGCGAGAAGCCCAGCGCCTCGCCCCGCGTCAGGCCGGCCGGCACGTCGGTGGTGTTGTGCACGTCGACGGTGACGCGCTTGACGCCGGCGAAGTCCTCGACGCCCAGCGCCACCCGCCCGCTGACCGACCCGTACAAGAACGTCTCCGCGGCCCCCGGCGTGACCGCGACCCGGCGGGCCTGCCCGGACTCGAGGAAGTGCACGGTGGCCGAGAACTCCTCGGTCCCGGTGGCGACGCACTGCAGCTTCAGGCGCGCGAAGCGGTGCGGGCTGCCCTCGGCGTGCGCGCGCGGGTAGACGATGCCGAACGGCGTCGGCGTCGCGTTCTTCGTGGCGCTCGGCGTGTAGGGGTAGAGCTGGTGGCCCTCCCACAGCAGCGTGTCGACGAGCTCGTCGAGCTGGTCGGCGCTCATCCCAGCAGCCCCCGGACCGTCGCGTCGAAGCTGTGGTCGCCGCGCTGGGCCTTGCGCCGCCCCAGCGCGTCGAGCGTCTCGGCCTCCAGGCGCACCCAGCCGCCGCCCGGGTAGTAGGCGGCCATCACGCGCCGCCAGGCCTGCACCGGCATCCGCCACTTCGCGGTGCAGCTCCACGGCACCTGGGCGACCTGCAGGCGGTCGTGCTCGCCCGCGTACAGGACCATGCCGTTGAACAGGAAGGTGAGCGGGACCTCGCCGTCGGGCAGCGAGTAGAAGTACTTGCTCGCGGCGACCTCGAGGTCGTAGGTGCACGGCACGTCGATGGCGAACGACGTCGCGCCGGTGAAGCCCTTGACGAGCGTGTCGACGTGCGCCCAGCGGAAGACCTGGGTCGTCGCGGCCCAGCGCTCGGGCGCGCCGAAGAGCTCGACGAGCCGCTCGCGCGTCTCGGCGTCGTAGGCGCGGCGCGCGGGGTCGATCTGGATCTGGGTCGACAGCGCGATCGTGTGGATCGCGCGGCCGAGCGGGTCGTCGACGTGGAGGTGGAAGCGCAGCGCCGGCGTCGCCGAGTTGGCCACCGGCTCGACGTCGAGCACCGAGAAGGCCGGCTCGACGCCCGTCTCGTCGGTCGGCGTCGTGACGCTCACCGCGCGAGCTCCCGGGTGCGCAGGCCCTCGAAGAACTCGGCGATCGCCGCGTCGACCGCGGGGCCGCCGGTGATGCCCTGCCAGCGCGACTTGATCAGGCCGACCAGGGCATAGCACTTGTCGATCGGCAGGATCGCGTAGCGGTGCTGGGCCGCGGTGCGGTCGACGACCAGCGCCTCGGCGTCGGGCTCGAGCCGGTCGAGGATCGGGTTCGCCGCGCACAGCCCGTCCCAGGCGTCGAGCTCGAGCTCGGACTCCGTCGCGCCGGCGGGGCTGGGGTACAGCGCGACGACGCTCTCGGTCACCGTGCTGCGCAGCAGGAAGGCCAGGCCGATCGGGATCTGGAACGCCGACCAGATCTCGTGGGGCATGACGAAGTCCTCCAGCAGGATGGTCCGGCCGCCGGGCGGCCGGAACTCCGGGTCGCCGGAGCGCATCGACCAGCACGTCTCGCAGACGCAGACGATCCGGCGCTCGACGAGGTGCAGGAGGTGGCGGTGGTCCTCGCCGATGCCGATCGGGCACAGCTCGCAGGTCGCCCGCGACGCGGCACGCGTGGGCGTCGTCGCCGCCGCCGGCGGCTTGGCGGCCGCCCAGGCGGCCATGCGTCGCAGGCCCGGCGGAGATCCCCCGGGCGCGGTCATCGCGTCCGCGCGACCCGGACGGGGCCGCCGTTGCGCAGCAGCGGCACCGGGCGCAGCTGCAGTCCGTCGTCGCTCAGGCAGCGCCCGGCCCGCGGCAGGTCGAACTGCAGCGCACAGCCCCCGCACGTGAGCATCCCGCCCAGCAGCGCCCCGCCGGTCAGCGGCTATCCGCAGCCGGCACAGGCGTCGTGGTAGGCCAGCAGGGTCCCGGCGACGTTGGCGATCATCAGCCCCCCGGGTGGGAGCGGCGCAGGCATTATCCGGCCGCGCTCGAGTTCCGCGACACCCTCCAGCTCCACCCACTCCACGTCGCCCTCCGGCTCCGGCCGCCGGGGCGGCGCCGCCACCACGCCCTCCACGTCGATGCCCAGCAGGTCGGGGGCGGTCTCCTGCAGCGCGCGCTCGATGGCCAGCTCCAAGGTGCTCTGCGACGCGGAGCATCCACTGCACGATCCCTGGAGCCGCAGCCGGGCGACGCCGTCGGCGATGCCGAGCAGCTCGACGTTGCCCCCGTGCGACTCCAGGTACGGCCGGACGCTGTCCAGCGCCCCGCGCACCCGCGTCTCGATGTCGATCGGGTACAGGCCATGGATCAGCATGAGGCTGGCCACGACGCCGTCCTGCGCCAGCCGCGCGCGCACCTCCGGCTCCAGCGCCGCGAAGATGCGCTCGAGCCCCTCGCCGTAGAGCTGCACGACGGCCGCGGCCAGGTCGTCGGCCAGCTCGCGCACGTCGGGGTCGGGCAGCGCCTCGACGCGCGCGGTCAGCTCTTCCACACGCCCGACCAGGGCCTCCTCGGCCGACGCTGTGGCGGCGGTCGCCACCTCAGCACATCCCCGTCGGCGTGTGCACCACCTTGCGCACCTTGCCCTTGCCGTACATGTGCACGCCGCACGGCAGGCACGGGTCGAAGCTGTGCACCGCCCGCATGATGTCGACGCCCTTGAAGTCGTCGGGCCCGTTCTCCTCGAAGATCGGCGTGTTCTGCACCGCGTCCTCGTAGGGGCCCGGCGTCCCGTAGGTGTCGCGCGGGTTCCCGCACCACGGCGTGGGCGGGTACGGCTGGTAGTTGGCGATCTTGCCCTCACGGATGACCATGTGATGCGACAGCACGCCGCGGGCCGCCTCGTGGAAGCCGACCGAGATGGCGTTCTCCGGCACGGTGAAGTCGTTCCAGCTCTTGGTCCGTCCGGCGCGGATCTCCGCCTGCGCCCGCTCCAGGTTGTGCAGCGCCACGAGCGCCGAGTAGGCCTGGTGGTAGCTGCGCGCCCGCTGACGCTCGATCGCGTTGGACCACGGCGGGATCTTCCACTCGAGCTCCATCTCCGGCATGTTCAGGCTCTTGGGCAGCACCATCTGGATGCTGTGCCCGGTCGCCTTGAGGTACCCGAGGTCGACGAGCCCGGCCTTCGCCGTGCACCAGTTGCGCGCGAACGGGCCGCCACCGGTGTCGGTCGCAACGTAGATGTCGTTGCGCTTGTCGTACATGCGCGGGGCAGCGACCCACGAGTACTTGTCGTTGAAATCGCGCTTCTGCGGCCGCGGCAGGGTCTGCTTGTTCCACGGGTGGCGCTTGTCCA
>JAOPZD010000618.1 GCA_025964295.1 Conexibacter sp. | reverse complement strand
AGCCCGCGGCGACGTCGAGCACGCGCTGGCCCGGCCCGACCCCCGCGGCGGCGACGAGCGCCGGGCCGACCGACGGGATCGTCTCGCGCGCCACGCGCGGGAAGTCGCCCGCGGCCCACATCGCCCGGGCCCTCGCCTTGATGGTGCCGTCGTCGGCCGCCTCGCTCATGGCGCGACTCTACGCCCGCGGCCGCTGCTAGGTTGAAGGCGTCAGCACCCGCCCCTTTAACCCGGTCCCGTGAGGCCAGGAAGGACGGACCACCGAGATGGACCATGAGAAGGTCGTCCTCGACGAGGACGACATGCGCCGCACGCTCGTGCGGATCGCCCACGAGATCGTCGAGCGCAACGACGCGCCGGACGAGCTCGCGATCGTCGGCATCCACCGGCGCGGCGCGATCCTCGCCCGCCGCATCCACGCCCTGCTCACCGACCTGCTGGAGCGCGACGTGCCGATCGGCGAGATCGACATCGCCTTCTACCGCGACGACGTCGGACGTCGGGCAGAGCAGCCGACGGTGCACTCCAGCCACGTCGAGTTCGACCTCGACGGCCGGACGATCGTCCTGGTCGACGACGTCCTCTACACCGGCCGCACCGTGCGCAGCGCCATCGAGGCGCTGTTCTCCTACGGGCGGCCCGCCAAGGTCCAGCTCGCCGTGCTCGCCGACCGCGGCCACCGCGAGCTGCCGATCCGCCCGGACTACGTCGGCAAGAACCTGCCGACCTCGCGCAGCGAGCGCGTCAACGTCCACGTCGAGGAGCTCGATCGCGTCGACGAGGTCCGGATCACCGAGATGACGGAGGTCGTGGCATGAAGCACCTGCTGTCCGTCGAGGACCTCACCCGCGCCGACATCGAGCGCATCTGCGACCGCGCGGCCTCGTTCGCCGAGGTCGCCGACCGCGAGATCAAGAAGGTCCCCGCGCTGCGCGGCCGCACCGTCCTGAACCTCTTCTACGAGGCCTCCACGCGCACGCGCTCGTCCTTCGAGCTGGCCGCCAAGCGCCTCAGCGCCGACGTCGTGAACTTCAGCGCCAGCGGCAGCAGCGTCGAGAAGGGCGAGTCGCTCAAGGACACCGTGCTGACCCTGGGGGCGCACAAGCCGGACGCCATCGTCATCCGCACGCCGTGGGCCGGCGCCGCCGAGCTCGTCTCGGGCTGGACGCCCGCGGCGATCGTCAACGCCGGCGACGGCAAGCACGAGCATCCGACCCAGGCGCTGCTCGACGTCCACACGCTGCGCACCCGCCTCGGCGGCCTCGACGGCCTGAACATCTGGATCGTCGGCGACGTCCTGCACAGCCGCGTCGCGCGGAGCAACATCATGGCCTTCCAGAAGATGGGGGCCAAGGTCACGCTCGCCGGCCCGCCGACGCTGATCCCGCGCGGGATCGAGGCGATGGGCTGCGAGGTCCGCTACACGCTCGACGACCTGCCGCAGGCCGACGTCGTCTACGCGCTGCGGATGCAGAACGAGCGCATGGACGAGAGCTGGATCCCGTCGATCCGCGAGTACGCGACCTGGTACCAGGTCAACGGCCGCCGCCTGACGCCCAAGCAGGTGCTCATGCACCCGGGCCCGGTCAACCGCGGCGTCGAGCTCAGCGCTGAGGTCGTCGACTCCCCGCAGGCCGTCATCACCGCCCAGGTCGCCGCGGGCGTCGTGGTCCGGATGGCGGTGCTCTTCGAGGTGCTGTCGTCGACGAGCAAGACCGCCGCGCCCACGCCCTCCGAAGGAGTCCCCGCCTGATGGCCCCGTCACCCTTGCTGGTGCACAACCAGGCGCCCGGCGCCGACGTCCTGATCCGCGAGGCGCACGTGCTCGACCCGCGCACCGGGATCGACGAGCAGCGCGACGTGCTCGTGCGCGACGGCGCGATCGCCGAGATCGGCGCGGCCGGGACCCTCACCCCGCCGGAGGGCGCCGAGACCGTGGAGGCCGCCGGCCGCCACCTGTTCCCGGCCTTCGTCGACCCGCACGTCCACCTGCGCACGCCCGGCCAGGAGCACAAGGAGGACCTCGAGACCGGCACGCGCGCCGCCGCGGCCGGCGGGTTCTGCGCGGTCCTGGCGATGCCGAACACCGACCCGGTTCTGGACTCCGCGCCGCTGCTGCGCTCGGTCCGCGACGCGGCGGCCCGCGACGCGCGGATCCCCGTCGGCTTCGTCCCCTGCGTCACGCGCGGGATGAGCGGGACCGAGCTGACCGAGATGGCCGAGCTGCGCGAGGAGGGCGCCGCGGGGTTCACCGACGACGGCAGGCCCGTGGTCAGCGCCGGCATGCTGCGCAAGGCGCTGCAGTACCAGCGCCTGTGCGGCGGCGTCATCGCGCTGCACGAGGAGGACCCGACGCTGAGCGGCAAGGGCGCGATGCACGAGGGCGACATCAGCGCGCAGCTGGGCATCGCCGGCATCCCGTCGATCAGCGAGGCCGTGATGGTCGCGCGCGACGCGCTGATCGCCGAGTACGAAGCCGGCCGGATCCACATCCAGCACCTCAGCGCCCGCGAGTCGATCGAGGCGCTGGCCGACGCCAAGGGGCGCGGCGTCCGGATCACCGGAGAGGCTTCGCCGCACCACCTCTGCCTCACGCACGAGGCGGTCCGCACGCTCGACACGCGGATGAAGATGAACCCGCCGCTGCGCACCGAGGAGGACCGCCAGGCGCTGATCGCCGGGCTGAAGTCCGGCGTGATCGACTGCATCGCCACCGACCACGCGCCCCACGCGCGCGACGAGAAGGAGGTCCCCTTCGAGCAGGCGCCGATGGGCACCACCGGGCTGGAGACCTCGTTCGCGGCGATCTACACGCACCTGGTCGCGCCCGGGGTCCTCACCCTCGACCTGCTCGTCCGCCGCCTCGGCGACGGCGCCGCGCTGTTCGACCTGCCGACGCCGCGCATCGCGCCCGGGGAGCCCGCCAACCTGACGCTCGTCGACCTCGAGCGCGAGTGGGTCGTCGGCGACGGCGGCTACGAGTCGCGCTCGGCCAACTGCTGCTTCGACGGCCAGACGCTGCGCGGCAAGGTGCTGCTCACCGTCGCCGCCGGCGCCGTCGCGTTCCGCGCCCGCCAGCTCGAGGTGGTCTGACCATGGGCAACTCGAACACCTCCACCCGCCTCTTCGACCGCCGCTCCGCGGCGCTGGTCGTCGTCGACGTCCAGGACGGCTTCCGCTCCTACGACACGTTCGCCGACGTCGCCGCCGCCTGCGGCCGGCTCGTCGAGGGCGCCGGGATCCTCGGCGTCCCGGTCATCGCCAGCGAGCAGTACCCCAAGGGCCTGCAGCACACGGCGCCCGAGGTCGGGCTGCCGGAGGAGACCACGCCGGTCGAGAAGTCGGTCTTCTCCGCGGTGCGCGCCGAGGGCTTCAACCTCGCCGGGCGCAACCAGGTGCTGATCTGCGGCATCGAGGCCCACGTCTGCGTCGCGCAGACCGCGCTGGACCTGCTCGACCGCGGCGTCGCAGTGCAGGTCGTCACCGACGCGACCGGGTCGCGGCACGCCAACGACCGCGAGGTCGCCCTCCAGCGCCTGGACCGCGCCGGCGCCGTCCTGACCACCGTCGAAGCGGCGCTGCTCGAGCTCTGCGAGCGGGCCGGCACCCCCGAGTTCAAGGCCGTCCAGAAGGTGATCCTGTGAGTCAGAACCCCAACGCCTACGTGTTGCTCGAGGACGGCACGCGCTTCGACGGCGAGTCCGTGGGCGCCGCCGGCCACGCCACCGGCGAGGTCGTCTTCACCACCGGGATGTCGGGCTATCAGGAGTCGATGACCGACCCGAGCTTCGCCGGCCAGCTCATCACCTTCACCTACCCGCACATCGGCAACTACGGCGTCTCGCAGAGCGCGATGGAGTCCGAGCGCGCGTGGGCGCGCGCGGCGATCATGCGCGAGGCGGTCAACCGCGAGGACGCGCCCGAGGCCGAGGGCGGCTGGCTGGACTGGCTGACCGACTGCGGCATCCCGGCGATCACCGGCGTCGACACGCGCGCGCTGGTCCGCCACATCCGCGATGCGGGCGCGATGCGCGGCGGCGTCTTCACCGGCGACGTCGCCCAGGACGAGGCCCGCGCGCTGATCGCCGCGGAGCCCTCGATGGTCGGCGCCGACTTCGCCAAGCTCGTCACGCCGCCGCAGGCCCACACGGTTGGCTGGGGTGGGAGCACGAAGATCCACGCGATCGACACCGGCATCAAGTCCTCGATCGTGCGCAACCTCGTCGAGCGCGGCGCGGAGGTCACGCTGCACCCGTGCACGGTCACCGCGCAGGAGCTGCTGGCCACCGACGCCGATGCGTTCTTCCTGGCCAACGGTCCGGGCGATCCCGCCGCGCTGGGCTACGTCGTCGACACGGTTCGCGAGCTCGTCGGCCGGCGGCCGGTCTGGGGCATCTGCCTCGGCCACCAGCTGCTCTGCCAGGCCGTCGGGCTGGAGACCTACAAGCTGCCCTTCGGCCACCGCGGCGGCAACCACCCGGTCAAGGACCTGCGGACCGGCAAGATCGAGATCACCGCCCAGAACCACGGCTTCGCGGTCAAGGCGCCGGACGGCACCGGGCGCGTCGAGGCCGACGAACCCGTGCGCTGGCAGACCGACTTCGGCGAGGCCGCGCTCACGCACGTCAACCTCTATGACCGCACGGTCGAGGGGCTGGAGCTGCTAGAGGTCAACGGCGCGACGGTCCAGTACCACCCGGAGGCCGGGCCCGGCCCCAACGACGCCCTCTACCAGTTCGACCGCTTCCTGAACGCCGTCCGGAGCGCCGCCTGATGCCGCGCAGAGATGACCTCCACAAGATCCTCATCCTCGGGTCGGGGCCGATCGTCATCGGCCAGGCCGCCGAGTTCGACTACTCCGGCGTGCAGGCCTGCAAGGTCCTGCGCGAGGAGGGCTACGAGATCGTCCTGGTCAACTCCAACCCGGCGACGATCATGACCGACCCGGAGTTCGCCGACGCGACCTACG
>JAOPZD010000591.1 GCA_025964295.1 Conexibacter sp. | reverse complement strand
GAACACGACGTCGAACATCTTCGCCAAGTCGATCTCCAAGGACGGCGGCCGCTCCTCCTACCGCGGCCTGCTCGAGGTCGCCAAGGGCGCGCACGGCTCGCGGTCGAAGGTCGTCTGCGACGCGCTGCTGCTCGACGAGCACTCGCGCTCGGACACCTACCCGACGATCCGGATCGGCGAGGACGACGTGGACGTCGGCCACGAGGCGTCGGTCTCGAAGATCGGCGAGGAGCAGCTGTTCTACCTGATGGCCCGCGGCATCCCCGAGGACGAGGCGGGCAAGCTGATCGTCAACGGCTTCATCGAGCCGATCGTCAAGGAGCTCCCGATGGAGTACGCGGTCGAGATGAACCGCCTGATCGAGTTGCAGATGGAGGGCTCCATTGGCTAGCGCGACGGCGGCGAGCGTGCCGCAGGTCTCGGTCGAGCTGCCGCAGTTCAAGGGCACGCCCGGCTGGGAGTTCACGCCCATCGACAAGCTGGACCTCGCGAAGTTCCCGACGGCCGCGGCCGCTTCGGACGGCGAAGGGCTGTTCGCGCCCGAGGGCGCGGTGACGCCGTCCGACGAGGAGTCGGCCTCCGAAGGCGCGATCGTCGCGCCGCTGCGCGTGGCGCTCGAGCGCCACGCCGAGGTCGTCGGTCGTCACTTCGGCACGGTCGTCCGCCCGGGCTTCTTCGTCAAGGCCAACGCCGACGAGTGGACCGACGGCACGCTGGTCTACGTCCCGCGCAACGTCAAGGTCGAGGCCCCGATCGTCATCACGACGGTCCAGGACAAGGCCGGCACCGCGCTGCACCACCGCACGCTGATCGTGCTGGAGGAGGGCGCCGAGGCCGAGGTCTGGGACCAGGTCTCCTCCGCGCACGACGAGGAGGCGGTCGTCAACGGCGTCGTCGAGATCGTCGTCGGCGACAACGCGTCGCTGCGCTACATCGGCGCGCAGAGCGTCAACGAGAAGACCTGGGTCTTCGGCGCGCAGCGGGCGATCGTCGCCCGCGACGCGACGCTGGACTGGACGACGCTCGCGTTCGGCGGCGCCAACGGCAAGGTCTTCCTGGAGTCGACGCTCGACGGCCAGGGCTCGACGGCCAAGGTCACCGGCGCCTACGCGACGCGCGGCCGCCAGCACGTCGACTACGACACGCTGCAGGAGCACGCGGCGCCCGACACGGTGTCCGACCTCGCGTTCCGCGGCCTGATCTCCGGCCGGTCCTCCACGGTCTGGCGCGGGATGATCAAGGTCGACGAGGGCGCGCAGCGCACCGACGCCTTCCAGGAGGCGCGCAACCTGCTGCTCGGCAAGAAGGCCCACGCTGACGCGATCCCGGGCCTCGAGATCCTCGCCGACGACGTCCGCTGCACCCACGCCGCGGCCATCGCCCAGATCGACCCGGAGCAGATCTTCTACCTCCGCTCCCGCGGCCTGCCCAAGACGACCGCCGAGCGCCTCGTCGTCGAGGGCTTCCTCGGCGCGATCGTCGAGCGCTACGCCGAAGGCCCGGTCCGCGACGCGATCGCCGGCGCCCTCGAGCAGCGCCTCAGCGAAGTCCTGGGCTAGCGCCCGCGCGCACGACTGCTGGTCCTCCGACGGCCGCCCCTCCGGGGCGGCCGTCGCTCGGTCACCGCTCGGTTGCCGCGCCCTCCACGGCGTCGGCGGTGCTGTCGCCGTGACCGCGGTAGGCGCCGCGTCGCTTCCGACGGCCTGCCACCGGTGCGTGAGCCGTCGCTTCGCCCGCAAGCCTCCCCCTCTCTCCGCGGGCGCCGCTCGGTCCACGCGTCCTCGACGGCGTCGGCGGTGCCTGGCGCCATGGGCCGCGGTCGGCGTCGCGTCGCTTCCGGGCGCTCTGCCACCACTGCGTGATCGTCCGCGGCGCCGAAGCTGTGCCGCGCTCTCCGCTCGCGGGACGTCAGTCGGCGGGCGCTACGGCCGGCAGTGCCGCCAGGGCTTCCGCTAGCTGGTCTACGTCGATGTCGTCGGCTCGCGAGGCCCGGTGATTTCAGGCCGGACTGAGCAACGTCTCCTAGCTGTCCAGGATGTAGGTCTTGCTTGCGTCGATGAGCGCGGCATCGAGTTCGCCGGGTGGCTCGCAGGGCAACTTCTTGAAGGTCGCGATGCTGCCGGCGATGTCCCGGACCTCCATGGACGAGATCACGAGCATCCCGTTCGCGCCAACGTCATCACGAACCGGCAGAAGCGCAAACGTGGACAGCCCGTCGTCGCGAGGTCTGACGAGGTGCTGTTCGGCGGCGCGGAAGTCCGCATGCGCCACACGCGACAGGTAGTGCCAAACGCCGTCGGGCAGATCTACGACAGCGGATGCTCCTCGGTCGTTGCCCTCGAGCCAAGCGCGAGCTTGCTGGCCGCCGTTGACCAGGTCGACCACCCGGTCAACGCGACCTTGCGCCTCGCTCAGCCGGCGCTTGAACACCAGGGCTTCTGCGTCGTAGCCATACCGCAGCAAGGCCATGATGCTGCGCAGGCTACGTCCGGCGAGCATGCCCAGGTAGATCAGCGCTTGCGTCTGGAACCACTCGTCGCCAGGGTCATCGGCCGTCTTCCGCGGAAGCTCGAATGCCTGCAGGACTTGTCCCAGCAGGTCAGATGCCTGGTCGGCAAGAACGAGCGTTGGCAGGTGCGCGTCGGCGCTGTCGGACCAGTACTTCTCAGCGCGCGGAAACGGCCGCAGGCTGTCGTCCATCTCGTCGACCATTCACTGAGCGTAAGCGACGTCGCGAGGCGTCCAGCCGGGTGTCGCCGGCGATGGCGGCGCAGCCGCCGCCGGCGCGCTACTCCGCCTGAGCGGGCGCCGCGGCCGGCAGCGACGCCAGCGCCTCGGCCAGCTCGTCGACGCCGACGTAGTCCAAACCCAAGGCGTGGATCTTGCACCAGGCCACGATGCCGTTCTCGTCGATGATGAACGTCGCGCGCTGGGTTCCGAGGACCGGGCGGGTCACGCCGTAGAGGCGGGCCACCGACTTGTCCGGGTCGGCGAGCAGCGGCACGGTGAGCCCGTGGTGGGTCGTGAAGTCGCGGTGGGACTCGACGTCCTGGCCGGAGATGCCGACGACGGTGGCCTCTAGGGCGGACATGTCGTCGGCGCGGTCGCGGTAGGAGCAGAACTGCTTGGTGCAGACGGGCGTCTCGTCGCCGGGATAGAACAGCAGGACGACGCGCCTTCCGCGCTGCTCGGAGAGGTGGAAGCGGCCCTCCGTGCCCTCGAGCTCGAAGTCCGGGGCGGTGTCGCCCACGCGCGGTCCCTTGGCCATGACGTGCAACTGTACGCACACCGTGGATCAATGGATCGCCGATAGTGCAGCTTCCATCGCCGACCGCGCCGTGCGGGAGCTCCAAGCGCTCGTCGGCGTCTCGACCCCGTCGGGCGACGTCAAGGGCGCGCAGGAGGCCGCGGCGATCGCCGCCGCGCTGCTGCCCGACCACGCCGAGGTCGAGCAGTTGCCGTGCTCGTCGCCCGACCACGCCCCCGATCTCCTCGCGCGCGTGCGCGGGACCGGCCGCGGCCGGATCCTGCTGCTCGGGCACCTCGACACCGTCGTCGCCCACGACGGGCACCGCCCGCTGGAGCCCGACCCCGAGGACCCCAACAAGCTCTACGGCTCCGGCACCGTCGACATGAAGGGCGGCGACGTCCTCGCGCTCGGCGTCCTGCGCGCGCTGGCGGCCCAGCCGCAGCGCTTCGCCGAGGTCGCGCTGCTGCTCGTCGTCGACGAGGAGTGGCGCGTCGGCCCGTTCGCCCACGTCGACCGCTTCGTCGGCTTCGACGCCTGCCTGTGCTTCGAGGCGGGCGAACTCAGCGCCGACGGCGACGACGCGGTCGTCGTCAAGCGCAAGGCGGCCGGGACGGTCGAGGTCCTGGCCAGCGGCCGCAGCGCCCACTCCGGCTCGGCGCCCCACAAGGGCCGCAACGCGCTGCTCGCCCTCGCCGCCGCCGCGCAGGCGATCGCCGCCCAGCACGACCCGCAGGGGCCCGACCACCTCACGGCCGTGCCGACCGTCGTGCGCAGCGGCGACGCGTTCAACGTCGTCCCCGCCGCCGGGCGCCTGATCGCCGACGTCCGCGCCGACCGGCTCGGCGCCTTCGCCCGCGTCCTGGACGCTGTCCC
>JAOPZD010000578.1 GCA_025964295.1 Conexibacter sp. | reverse complement strand
GTCATCCTCGCCGCGCGCGACCTCGCCAAGGCGCGCGCCGCGGCCGACGCGATCCGACGCCACGTGCCGGCGGCCGACATCGAGACGCTCGAGCTCGACCTCGCGTCGCTGGGCTCGATCGCCGCGGCCGCGGGGGTCGTGGCCACGGCGGGCCGCCCGCTTGACCTGCTCATCAACAACGCCGGCGTCATGGCGGTCCCCGAACGCCAAACCACGCAGGACGGCTTTGAGCTGACGTTCGGCACCAACCACCTCGGGCACTTCGCGCTGACCGGCAGGCTGCTGCCCACGCTCATGGCGGCCGCCGACGCGCGCGTCGTGACGGTCAGCGCCAAGGTGGCCCGGCGCCGCGGCATCACGTTCGACGACGTCGCCGCCGAAGGCGACTACCGGCCCATGCGCGCGTACGCGACGTCCAAGCTGGCCAACGTCGTCTTCGCCGTCGAGCTGGCCCGGCGCACGGACGGCACGACGCTGCGATCCATGGCCGTCCACCCCGGGACGAGCCTCACAGGCCTCCAGCGCCACGGGTCCCGCGTGACCCGCGCGATCGCCGCGGTCGCGCTGGAGCGCGTCCTCGGCCAGAGCACCGTCGATGCCGCCCGCCCCTCGCTGCTCGCCGCCACCAGCCCCGAGGTGGCCAGCGGCAGCTTCATCGCACCCACCGGGCGCATGGAGCTGCGTGGCACGCCGGGCGTCGTGCCGCTCCCTCGCGACGCCGAAGACCGCGCGCGCGGCACGTCGCTGTGGGACCTCTCAGAACGCCTCACCGGCGTGCGGTACCCATCCGCCCCGCTCGGCCGATCGGGTGTGACCGCGTGACCGGGGGCGACAACTACATCCACGGCTACGCGACCGCCGAGCAGACGCGGCTGATCGACCAGGCCGATCACTGGCGTGAGGAGGTGATCCTCCCCGGCACCTCCCTGTTGCCGGGCACGCGGGTGCTCGAGGTCGGCGTCGGGGTCGGGGCCGTCCTGGCCATTCTGGGCAGCACGTACCCCGGCCTCGAGCTGGCCGGCGTCGACCTCGAGCCGGCCCAGATCGCCCAGGCACGGCGCCACCTCGGCGAGCAGGGCCTACATGCCGATCTGGCGGTGGCCGACGCGCGGCATCTGCCCTTCCCCGCCGCGACGTTCGACCACGTGTGGATCATGTGGCTGCTCGAACACCTCGACGACCCCGTGGCGGCGCTGCGCGAGGCGCACCGCGTCCTGGCGCCCGGCGGAGCGATCACCGTCATCGAGGCCGACTACGAGACGATCAGCGCCCGTCCGGCAACCGACGCCTTAAGGGCGCTCTTCGCCGCGCTGGCCGCGGGCATGGCGGCATCCGGCCACAGCGACGCCGGACGCCACACTCCTCGCTGGCTCACCGAAGCCGGCTTCCGGTCGATCGACCCAGGGATGCGCCAGTGCCGCTACGAAGGGTCCGCCGTCCGGCAGCAGGCCGAGTACGTCGCGCGTGTCGCCGACGACCTGCTGCCCGCGCTCTCCACGCTGCCGGACACAGCGTCCTTCGAGGTCCTCGACACCGGCCTTGACGACCTGCGACGGCTACCCGCCCAACCAGACGCCCACCTGGAGTGGACGCTGACCAAGGCACAAGCGCGCCGCGGGTGACAGGAACAGCCTGGCGAAGCGACCGCGCGCGCGTCGTGGGCCGCGCTGAGCATGCGCGCCGACGCTGAATGCGCCGACCGAACGGCACCGTCGCCTTCACGGTGGGCGAGGAGCGGTTCTCCCTGACGATCGATGGCGACCGACGCGTTCCCGACCGCTTCCCTGGCGGCTGTACACCTTCCGGCGTGCAACACGTGGAGGTCGATCGAACCGATCCACCGAACACGGGGGGACACCACGGGCGTCGACGAGGTCGACGCGCCTCCGCGGGTCTGATCAAGCAGACGGACCGCCGTGGGGCAGGAGCGCGCGCGCTTCACAGCGCTTGGATGCACTTCACCGTTCTGCTTGCACTTGGCGTCCCCATCCTCTACGGTCGGCAGCGCTCATGGACGCCCGGACCTCAACCCCCCTGCGCATCGGCGCCGCGCCTCAGGCGCTGACGGGTTGGTCGATCTGGTTGCGCGTCAGCTGCTCGCTTCAGCGAGCCACCTGACACCCGCGCCGCGACTCCGTCGCGGCCCTTTCGCCTCGCGGACGGCGCGTGCTTGCGCGCCGTGACCCGGCCGCCGCACTGGCGGCGGTCGCCCTTCCCGAGCACCAGGAGCATCATCATGAACACCCAGACACCCGACCTGTCGGCGCTCGACCGCGCCCTCACCGGGCGCGTCGTCCGTCCCGACGACGCCGACTACGACGCGCTGCGCGCCGGCTTCAACGCGATGATCGACCGCCGACCGGCGGCGATCGCACAGGTCACCTCCGACGCCGATGTCGCCGCGGCGGTCGCCTCCGCCCGCCTTCACGACCTGCCGCTCGCCATTCGGGCCGGCGGCCACTCCGCGCCCGGCTTCGGGTGCTGCGACGACGGCGTCGTGATCGACTGCCGCTCGCTCGACCACGTCGCCGTCGACCCCGAGGCACGCACCGTCCGCTGCGGCTCCGGGCTCACGTGGGAGCAGCTCGACGCCGCGACGCAGGCCCACGGCCTGGCGGTTACCGGCGGCCGCGTGTCGAGCACCGGCGTGACCGGGCTGACGATCGGCAGCGGCAGCGGCTGGCTGGAACGGACGCTGGGCCTGACGTCGGACCGTCTGATCGGCGCGCGCCTGGTCACCGCCGCGGGCGAGACGGTGGTCGCCGGTCGCGACGGCGACCCCGAGCTGCTGTGGGCGCTGCGCGGCGGCGGCGGCAACTTCGGCGTGCTCACCGAGCTGACGTTCGCGCTCGCGCCGCTGGGGCCGACCGTGACCGGCGGCGTGCGGCTCTACCCCTACGACAAGGCGAGCGCCGTCCTGCGCGCCTACCGCGACGTCATGGCCGACGCACCGGCCGAGCTCTGCGGCGGGCTGACATTGATGACCGCGCCGCCGGCGCCGTGGGTGCCTGAGGCGCTCCGCGGCGGTCCGGTCGCCGCCGTCCTCGTGCTGTGGGCCGGCGCGCCGGAGGACGCGGCCGCCGGGATCGCGCGCCTCGACGCGCTCGGCACGCCGGCCGTCGACCGGGTCGGACCGATGCTCTACACCGAGCTGCAGAAGATCACCGACGCCAGCGCGCCGGCGGGACACCGCGACTACTTCAAGGGCGGGTTCATGACCAACCTGCCCGACGACGCGATCGACGTGATCGTGGGGCTCGGCGGCGACCTGCGCGCGCCGCTGACCCAGATCATCTGCGCACCGCTGGGCGCCGGCACGGCCTACGCCGCCGTCGGCGAGGACCACTCGGCCATCGGCCACCGCGACGAAGGCTGGTCCTTCCAGGTCCTCTCGCTGTGGAAGGACCCGGCTGAGGACGCCATGCAGAAGGCCTGGACCCGGGACGCCGCGGAGCAGATGTCGTCCTACTCCGCGCTGGTCTCCTACCCCAACTTCCTGGCCGCCGACGAGCCGGGCGACGTGGAGGCCGCCTACTCGCCGACCGCGATGCGACGGCTGCGGGCCGTCAAGGACCGATACGACCCGCACAACGTCTTCCGCATCAACAACAACATCGCGCCGAGCGCCGCGCTCGAGCCGGCGCGATGACCGCGCGCGTCACGATCGTCACCGGCGGGGCCGGTGGGATGGGCCAGGCGGCCGCGCGCCGTCTCTCGGAGGCCGGCGATCACGTCGTGGTCGTCGACCTGGACGCCGAAGGCGCGCGGCGCGTGGCCGCCGCCCTGCCCGGACCGGCGATCGGCGTCGGCGCCGACGTCGCGGACGAGGCCGGCGTCGAGGCCTACACGGACGCCGGGATCGACGCCTTCGGGCGGATCGACGCCGCGTTCCTGAACGCCGGCATGGGCGGCGCGCTGTCGTCCCTGGCCGATCAGGACGCCGCGGACTTCGACCGCGTCGTCGCGGTCAACCTCCGCGGGGTGTTCCTCGGCGTCCGGGCGATGCTGCGGGAGGCACGGAGTCGAACGGGCGGTGCCGCTGTCGTGGCGACGACGTCCACCGCCGGCCTCAGCGGCTCCGACCTCGGCGCCTACAGCGCCGCCAAGCACGGCGTCGTCGGCCTGGTCAAGGCCGCGGCGCTGGAGGGCGCGGCGCTCGGCGTCCGGGTCAACGCGATCGCGCCGGGCTCGATCGGCACGCCGATGATGGCGGCGATCGAAGCGCGGCTGGGCGGCGGCGACGACGCCCGCCGCGCCCTGCACGCCACGACGCCGCTCGGCCGCCACCAGGATCGCTACGGCCGCGCCGAGGAGGTCGCCGCGGTCGTCGCGTTCCTCCTGGGCGAGGACGCGTCATGGATCACCGGCGCCGTCGTCCCGGTCGACGGCGGCGTCCTGGCGATGGATCCCTATCGCCCGTCCGTCGAGCGGCACGCCCATGCCTGAGCCGCCGACCGTCGACGCCGGGCACGTCCGACGGTTCGACGACCGGCTGGCCGGGCGCGCGGCTCACCGCGGCGACCCGAGGTTCGCCGCGCTGGCGGCGTCGCGGTTCAGGAACCCCGAGATCCGCTGGGCGCCGGAGGTGGCGGTCCACTGCCGCGGCGTGCCCGACGTGGTC
>JAOPZD010000573.1 GCA_025964295.1 Conexibacter sp. | reverse complement strand
GCGCCTCGTTCCCCGCCACCCGGACCCTCGTCGCCGACGGCACGCCCGTCGCCGACCTGCAGGTCTCCGTCCAGGACGCCCAGTCCTACGCGCGGATCATCAAGCGCACGACGGGGCTGGAGACGATCGTCCGCCGCGGCGGCCGCGTGATCGCCAGCACCATCCCGGGCACCGGATCCTCGCCCGACCTCCCACAGCACACCGGCGAGCTCGCGATCGCCGGCCACGACTACCGCGCCGCCTCCTTCGACGCGCCCGGCTTCCTCGGCGAGCGCCTCCAGGTCGCCGTCCTCGAGCCGACGGCCACGACCGCCCACGACATCCGCACCGGCCGCCTCGTCGCGGGCCTGATCCTGCTCGGGTTCTTCCTCCTCGCCCTGGTCTCGGCGATCGTCGTCTCCCGCTCGCTGGACCGCCGGATCGCCGACTTCCTCAGCGCCGCGCGCCGCCTCGCCGCGGGTGACTTCTCGGCCAAGGTCGAGACCCGCGGGCGCGACCAGTTCGCGCAGCTCGGCGGCGAGTTCAACAAGATGTCGGGCGAGCTCGAGGCGCGGCTGCAGGAGCTCGGCCAGGAGCGGCTGCGGATGGAGCTGTCGCTGCGCCGGATCGGCGAGACGTTCGCGTCCAACCTCGACCGCGACGGCCTCCTGGAGATCGTGGTGCGCACCGCGGTCGACGCCGTCGACGCTCAGGGCGGCCGCGCGCTGATGCAGGACCGCCTGGGCGGCGAGCGCGCACCCGTGGCGTCCGTCGGCCTCGACACGCGCCCCGCCGGCGCCGCCGACGAGGCCGAGCGCCGCGTGCTGAACATCGGCGAGCCGTCGTTCGCCAACGTCGACGGCGGCCACGCGCTCGCCCACCCGCTGCGCGCCGGCCCCGCCGCGGGCCCGGACGCCGACGCGATCGCCGGCCTGATCTGCGTCTGGCGCGCCGAGCGCCCGTTCTCCCACCGCGAGCGCGAGCTCTTCCACTACCTCGCCGGCCAGGCGGCGGTGTCGGTGGAGAACGTCGGCCTCCACGAGACCGTCGAGCGCCAGGCGGTCACCGACGAGCTCACCGGCCTCTGCTACCGCCGCCGCTTCCAGGAGACGATGGCCGCCGTGGTCGAGCGCTCCAAGCGCTTCGGCCAGGACCTCGGCCTCGTCCTGCTCGACATCGACGACTTCAAGGCCGTCAACGACACCTACGGCCACCAGCAGGGCGACCTCGTCCTCAAGGAGGTCGCCAAGATCCTGCGCGCGTCCTCGCGCGAGATCGACGAGCCGGCCCGCTACGGCGGCGAGGAGCTGGCCGTCGTCCTGCCGGGCACGGACCTCGAGGGCTCCCACAACCTCGCCGAGCGCGTCCGCGAGGGGATCGAGGCGCTGAGCCTGCCGATCCTCGGCGACGAGGGCGCCGAGCCGCTGCGCGTCACCGCGAGCTTCGGGGCCGCCGCCCTGCCGGTCTCGGCGGAGGACGTCCGCACGCTGGTGGCCGCCGCCGACGAGGCGCTCTACCAGGCCAAGCGCGCGGGCAAGAACCGGACGGTCAGCGCGACATGACCGCGCGGGCGGCGCGCCTCGCCATCCCGCTTCCGTGCTCGTTACGCTAGAGCGACCATGGGCCTGTTGGATGACGCCATCCGGGAGCACCTCGATCTCAAGCGCCGTCGGGGAGCCGACCCCTCCGAGATCGCCAGGGAGGAGGCCGATGCCCTCGGCCCGGTGCGTCGCGACGCGCCGGACGAGGACGACGCGCTCGCGCCGGCCGAGCACGGTTCGTACCCGGACCACGAGCCGGCGGCGCTCGACGAGCCGGGCGCGGCCTATGACGACGACGTCGTGGACTTCGACCGCCCGGTGGCCTCGGAGTCGCCGCGGACGCACGAGAGGCCGTACGCCGAGCGCGAGGACGAGAGCGCCACGCCGCCGCACGGCGATCCGCTCGCCCACCAGCAGACGCGGGAGTTCTCGGCCACCGAGCTGGACGATGCGCTGGGGGCGGACGAGCCCGCTCCCGCCCCGCCGGCGGACGCCGTTCCCGCCGACGACGACGAGGCGGACGCGGACGCGGACGCCGGCGCCGACGGCGATCCCGACGCCGAGGACGAGCTCGAGGACACCCCGGACTTCCTGCAGGAGACGCCGGAGCACGACCGGCTCTGGTTCGAGCAGAAGCCCCCGAAGGACTTCGACTTCTGACGACGTCGGCCACCCGGCGGCTGACGTGGGTCGATGTGTTCACGTCGACGCCGCTGACGGGCAACGGGCTGGCGGTCGTCCACGACGCCGACGGGCTCGACGAGGCCACGATGCTCGGCCTCGCGCGGGAGACCGCGCAGTCGGAGACGACGTTCATCCAGCGGCCGACGGTCGACGGCGCCGACTACCGCAACCGCATCTTCACGATGGTCGAGGAGATCCGCTTCGCGGGGCATCCGTCGCTGGGGACGGCCGTCGCCATGGCGCGCGCCCAGGGCGTCGGCGAGGCGCAGTACCACCAGCAGACCGAGGCGGGCGTGCAGCCGGTCGAGGTCGAGCTGCACGGCGACGTCGCCCACGCGGCGATGCTCCAGGAGCCCGCGGCGTTCGGCGAGCCGATCGAGACGGCGCCCGTGCTCGGCGCGCTCGGCCTCGGCCCGGCCGACGCGCACCCGGAGCTGCCGGTCCAGCCCGTCTCGACGGGGATCTTCCACCTGATGGTGCCGGTGCGCGACCGCGTCGCGCTGGAGCGCGCGCGGCCGAACCTGCTGCGCGTCGAGGCGATCGAGGCGCAGACCGCGACGATGGTGCTGTACCTCTTCGTCGCGGGCGACGACGGCGATGAGATGGTGTCCGCGCGCGGGTTCTTCGCCGAGCGCGACCACGTGCTCGAGGACCCGGCGACGGGCTCCGCGGCCGGGCCGCTGTGCGCGTACCTGCACCGGCACACCGGCCGGACCGAGACGACGATCGCCCAGGGCATCGAGATGGGCCGCCCCAGCCGGCTGGAGACCGCGATCGTCGGCGACCGCGTCCGCGTGGCCGGCGACTGCGTGGTCGTGCTCGAGGGCCGGCTGCGCGTCTGAGTCGATCAGCTGTCCACACCGGACAGCACTCGGTTGAGGTCGCACGGGCCACCGCCGACACCCTCCTCGACACAGGCAGCGCGCCGGCATCGGGGAACATCCCGGCGCGCGCACGCTCCTCCGGAGACGGAGGGCGAAGGACGCCGCGGGCGCGCCGGTTGGCCCTCAGCCACGGCGCGCTCGCGTCCTTTCGCCGCCTGTGTCGTGACGCAGGCGGTCGCGGTGCCGCGACCGAGCGCGCCGTGGCTCGGCCACGCGCACGCGCTGCCACCTGTCGCGGCGTCATCGCGCCGCCGCATCATCGCGCCGCCGCATCATCGCGCCGCCGCGCCATC
>JAOPZD010000555.1 GCA_025964295.1 Conexibacter sp. | reverse complement strand
CCTCGTAGTCCGCGTAGGCCTCGTACCACTCGACCATCGTGAACTCGGGGTTGTGCTTGTAGGAGATCCCCTCGTTGCGGAAGTCCTTGCCGAGCTCGTAGACGCGCTCCAGGCCGCCGACGATCAGCCGCTTGAGGTAGAGCTCGGTCGCGATGCGCAGGTAGAAGTCGCGGTCCAGCGCGTTGAAGTGCGTGGTGAACGGGCGCGCCGCCGCTCCGCCGTAGAGCGGCTGCAGGACCGGCGTCTCGACCTCGATGAAGCCGCGCTCGTCGAGGTAGCGGCGCACGGCCGAGACGATCCTGGCGCGCGTGATGAACAGCTCGCGCGTCTCGGCGTTGCCCATCAGGTCGAGCTCACGCCGGCGGAAGCGGGTCTCGACGTCGCGCAGCCCGGAGTGGGCGTCGGGCGGCGGGCGCAGCGCCTTGGCCAGGACGGCGTAGTCGTCGACGCGCAGGCTCAGCTCGCCCCGGCGGGTGACGAACGCGGTGCCGTCGACGCCGACGATGTCGCCGAGGTCGACCTGCTCGAGCAGCCGCGCCATCCGCTCCTCGCCGAGGACGTCGAGGCGGGCCTGCAGCTGGATCCGGCCGGAGCGGTCGACGAGGTCCAGGAAGGCCATCTTGCCCTGGCCGCGGCGCTGGACCAGGCGGCCGGCGACGCGGTAGGTCGCGTCGGTCTCGGCGCCGGCCTCGAGGTCGGGGTGCGCGGCGCGGACGTCGGCGGTCGGCACGACCCCCGGGTAGGACGGCGGGAACGGGTCGATCCCGCCGGCGCGCAGCGCGTCGAGCTTGGCGCGGCGGACGCGCAGCAGCTCGTTGTGGTCCTCGGGCCCGGGCGCCTCGCCCGGCTTTGCGTCGGGCTCGGCCATCGTGCGGGAGAGCCTAGAGGCCGACGTCGATCTTGGTGATCTTGAGCTTTCGCGCCGGCCCCTTGGGGACCGAGACGGAGACGACGTCGTTGCGCTTGTGGCCGAGCAGCGCGCGGCCGACGGGCGACTCGTTGGAGAGCTTGCTGTCGGCCGGGTTGGCCTCGGCGGAGCCGACGATCGTGAACTTCTGCGACTTGCCGGTCTTCTCGTCCTTGACGTGCACGGTCGAGCCGATGCCGACCATGTCGCTGGAGAGGTCGGCGGGGTCGACGACCGTCGCGGCGCGGATGCGCTCCTCGAGCTGGGCGATCTTCGCCTCGAGCATCGCCTGGGCGTTCTTGGCGTCGTCGTACTCGGAGTTCTCCGAGATGTCGCCGAACTCCCGTGCCTCCTTGATGCGCTCGGCGACCTCGCGCCGGCCATCGGACTGCAGGTGGTCAAGCTCTTCCTTGAGCTTGATGAGTCCTTCGGGCGTGAGGATGACGTCTCGGGGCATTCGGTGAGGGAGGTAGACCGGTCCGGGTCCGGGGCCCGCCTGCGGCGTCTCCCCGGGCCCAGCGAGCGCGGCAGTATAGCGACGCGCGAAACCGCTGCTAGGCGGCGGTGGCTGCAGCCTGGTGCGTCTCCAGGACCGCGCGGGCGTCGTCGACGGTCGCGGTCTGCTGGAGGGCGGCGTGCAGCTCCTTGCCCCCGCCGAGGCGCTCGACGTACCAGGGGTGGAACTTGCGCAGGTAGCGCCCGGCGCGCTCGGGGCCGAGGTGCTCGACCGCGCGGTCCATGACCCAGTGCCACTCGGCGAGGATCTCGCCGGGGGTCGGCTCGTCGGTGCGGCGGCCGAGCAGCTGCTCGAACAGCCACGGGTTGCCCAGCGACCCGCGGGCCAGCATGACGGCGGCGGCGCCGGTGCGCTCGTAGGCGTCGTGGACCTCGGCGACGGAGTGCAGCCCGCCGGTGAGGATCACCGGCGCGGGCAGGGACTCGACGAGCTGGGCGGCCAGCGCGTAGTCGGGCACGCCCTTGTGGTGGACCTTGGCCGAGCGCGGGTGGAAGGTGATCGCCGCGACGCCGGCCTCCTCGACCAGGCGGTGGGCGAGGTCGACGCCGCTGGTGTCGCCCGGCACCGAGCCGGAGCGCAGCTTGACCGTGACCGGCTTGCCGCTGCCCTCGCGGGCGGCGCGCGCGACGGCGACGGCGGTGTCGGGGTCCTTGAGCAGCGCCGCGCCCGCGCCGGTCTTGCAGACCTTCGGGACGGGGCAGCCCATGTTGAGGTCGATGACGTCGACCTGCGGCACGTGCTCGGCCACGTAGGCCGCCGCGCTGCGCATGATCTCCGGGTCCTGCCCGAAGAGCTGCAGGGCAGTCGGACCCTCCTCGGGGTGCACGCGCAGCAGCTCGGTGAGCGTCTTCTCGTTGCCGTAGTGGATGGCGAAGCTCGACACCATCTCGCTGTAGGCCATCCCGGCGCCGTGGCGCGCGGCCTGCAGCCGGACGAACCAGTTGCCGATCCCGGCCAGCGGCGCGAGCAGCACGCGATTGGGCACGCGCAGGCCGGCGAGCTCCCAGGGATCGGTCAGTGCGGGGCGGGGCGTCGTCACGTCGATCGTCCAGGATAGGCAGCCGCGTGCCGTCCTTGGGCCCCGCCCCCAGCCAGCTGGCTCCCCTGCCCCGCGCGTTCCACGCGGGGCTCGCGGCGCTGCTCGCCGCGCTGACGCCGCCGCTGCTGGACGCGGGGATGACCAAGGCGACCGCCCGCGACGACGGCTTCGAGGTGGTGCTGGCGCACGGTCGCGAGGTCGCGTTCTCGGTGTGGGCGCAGGCTGGGCGGTCCTCGATCGTGGTCGGCTGCGCGGCGCTGCACGAGGAGCGGGCCGACGCCGCCGAGGCGCTGGCGGTCGTGGCCCAGCTGCTGTGCGGCCAGCGCGAGGTCCGCGGCTACGACGGCGCGCCGCTGCGGCCCGACTTCGGGGCGCGGCCGGCGGGCTGGCGCGTGAGGGCCGACGCGTAGGCGCCGGGGTCGGTCACGCCCTCGGTGGCGATCAGCAGCACGCGGGCGGCGGGGCCGAGGGCGCCGGGCCCCAGCGCGG
>JAOPZD010000526.1 GCA_025964295.1 Conexibacter sp. | reverse complement strand
TGGCGCCGCGACCGGCGGTGCGGGCGGCGGCGCGAGCCAGCCGCTGATCGACCCGAACCTCGGCGCGCTGACCCAGGCGCCCGCCAGCACGCCGCCGCCGACATCGGTGGGCGGCGTGGTGTCCAGCGCCTCCGGCACGGTGGGCCAGACGGTCGGCGGCCAGGCCGGCGGGGCGGTCCAGAAGACGGGCGAGGTGCTGGGCGGTACCGTCGACAAGGTGACCGAAGGCGCGACCAACGCGGTGGGCACCCTCCTCGGCGGAGGCAAGTGAGCGACGGGCCGGGCGAGGATCTCCGGCCCGCTGCTGACGCGGACCTGCTCGGCTCGCTGACCGAGACGGGCCTGTACGGGATCGGCGCCTTCTTCGCCGACCGCCATCCCGAGCTCTGCGACGACGTGATCGCCGAGGCCCAGGCGATCGAGGACGAAGGCCTCGCCGGCTGGTCCGAGCGCGAGCAGACGACCCTCGAAGCGGCCTTCCAGACGCTCGTCACCGGCCTGGCCGTCCGCTACTACAAGGCCGTCGCGGGCACGTCTGAGTAGACTGCACCAGTACCTCGGGGCGTGGCGCAGCCTGGTAGCGCGCGCCGTTCGGGTCGGCGAGGTCCCCGGTTCGAATCCGGGCGCCCCGATGCCAGCAGCACCAAGCAGCACGAAGGGCCGCGCACCCGACGCGGCCCTTCCTCGTTCTGCTGGGCGGGCGTCGCCGCGAGCGTTAGCGTGTCGGGCATGAGCGCCAGGCTCGAGCTCCCGCTGGCGACCTCGGCCCCCGCGCCGGCGCCGCCCGCGGCGATCATCCGCGACGAGGGCTGGCAGCGCGCCGCCCGGATGGCCGTGCTGCTCTCGTGGGCCAGCCTCGCCTACATGGCCGTCGAAGGCGGCGTCGGCGTCTGGCAGGGCCTCGCCGCCGGGTCGGTCGCGCTCGTCGGGTGGGGCCTGGCCTCCTTCATCGAGGGCCTCGCCTCGGCCATCGTCGTCTGGCGCTTCACCGGCGAGCGCCGGCACTCCGACACCGCCGAGGCGCGCGCCGCGCGGCTCGTCGCGATCCAGTTCTTCGTCCTCGCGCCGTACGTCGCGATCGCGAGCGTGAAGACCCTCGTCGAGGGCGGCCACGCCGCCATCACCGTCGTCGGCATGGTCCTGACCGGCACGAGCGTCGTCCTCATGCCCCTGCTGGGCCAGGCCAAGCACCGGCTCGCGGTGCGCCTGGGCTCGACCGCGACGGCCGGCGAAGGGACGCAGAACGTCCTCTGCGGCATCCAGGCCGGCGCCGTCCTCGCCGGCCTCGGCGCGAACGCCGCCGTCGGCGCCTGGTGGCTCGACCCGCTCATCGGCCTCTTCATCGCGTTCGTCGCGATCAAGGAGGGCCGCGCGGCGTGGGCCGGCGAGACGTGCGACTGCTGCTAGCTCACTTCACCAGCGGCGGCCCGAGCGGGTACGCCTTGCCGCCGGTCGCGGCGGAGGCCGCGCCGAGGAACGCGTAGACGCCGAGGGCGGCGAAGCCGAAGGAGACGACGCCGGCGGCCTTGGTGAGCGTCGTGTCGGTGTTGAGCGTCCCGAAGATCAGCAGGACCAGCGCGACGACGACGAGCCCGACGATCCCGGTGAAGACGACCGGCAGCCGCAGCGTGGCGAGCGTCAACGCGCCCATGACGATCGCCCAGGAGATCTGGAAGGAGGCGATCGTGTGGGTCACGTCGGCCGGCGGGATTGCGAACCAGTTGTGGTTCAGACCGATCACGAGCACGGAGTAGCTCAGCCAGAACCCGGCGAACAGGCCGAAGATGCAGGCGACGAGCGTCTGCCCCAGCGCCGCGGCCCAGACCGCGCTGACCAGCAGCCCGATGCCCGTCGCCGCCAGGATGATGGGGATCGCGCTGCCCGCGGCGGCGGGGGAGACGTAGCCGACGAGGCCCATCGCCAGCGCGACGGAGCCGACGACGAAGATCGGCAGGCCCAGGACGGCGGGATCGCCGGCCGGCGCGACGGCGGGCGGATCGCTGACGACGGTCCTCGTGGTGGACGGCACCTGCTCTGCGACGGCGGACATGGCGACGCGGCTCCTCGCGGTTGGCTCTCGACCTCGGTGGCGGCCGACGCTAGTGTGGTTTGTCACCACGTGCCAAGAAGTCCGGCGTCTTCCCGCATTGCTGGAGCGACGGCACCACACCATGAGAGGATCGGCCTTGTCCCAGCGCCGGCGCCTTGCAGGAGGGGTCGCATGCGGAGTCCTTGGGTAGCCGTCGACGCGACGACGATCCCGGCCAAGCGGGCGCGCGAGCTGCGCGACGCGTGGGAGGACTTCGTCGGCGGCCGTCCCGCTCGCGACGAGGACGACGCCGGCACGCCGCAGGTCCGCGATCCGATCACCGCCTCGTGGCTGCGCTCGCGCGACGCCGGCGTCGACCCGACCGGCCGTCAGGCCGCGCCCTCGGTGCTCGAGCTGCAGGGCGCCCGCGGCCGCTGGGACGAGCACCCGCTGGCGGCTGCCGCGCCGCTGATCGCCCAGTGCATGGCCGAGGCCTCGGTCGAGGCCGACCAGCTGCTGGTCATCAGCGACGCCGACGGCATGCTGCTGCGCATCAGCGGCGACGCGCTCCTGCGCAGCCGCGCCGCCGACGACATGAACTTCGTCGAGGGCGCGCTGTGGAGCGAGTCGGGCGCCGGGACCAACGCGGTCGGCACCGCGCTGGCCGCCCAGCACGCCGTGCAGGTCTTCGCCGCCGAGCACTTCACCGAGCCCGTCCAGCGCTGGACCTGCGCCGCCGCGCCGATCGCCGACCCCGACACGGGCCGCCTGCTCGGCGTCATCGACCTGACCGGCGACATCAGCTCGGTCCATCCGCACAGCCTCTCGGTCGTCGTCGCCACCGCGCGCGCCGTCGAGGAGCTCCTGCGCCGCGGCCTGCGCGAGCGCG
>JAOPZD010000525.1 GCA_025964295.1 Conexibacter sp. | reverse complement strand
CCGGGCGCGTCGGCGCCGTCGACCGCGCCGCTGACGTCGATCCGGCGGTACTGCCGCTCGCGCTCGTCCAGCGCCGCCAGGCCGGCCGCGTCGACCGCCACCAGCGCGCCCTCGACGTCGCGGCTCGCGTCCTCGACCAGGTCCAGGAAGGCCACCGCCACCGGCGGCCGCGCGCCGTCGGGCGCCTCGTAGACCTTGTAGCCCGGCACCGCGACCGCGTTGTCCATCGCCACGCCCCAGACGCGGCGGTGGCCCCGCAGCGTCGCGGCGCGCACGCCCGGCAGCCCGACGAGCGACCCGTAGCCGAAGACCTGGGCCGTCGCGCTCACGCCAGCGGCGTCGTGCGGTCGCCCTCGACGAGCGTCACCGACAGCACCGTCGGGGTCCTGACGCTCGACCGCCAGTCGTTCTGCGCGACGACCTGCGAGTAGCCCTGCGGCGCCGCGACGCGCACGGTCGTGTCGGCGCCCGCCGGGATCGTCCAGCGCCGGCCGCCCGCCTCGACGTGCTGCTCGCGCGCCCCGCCGCGATAGCGGATCGCCAGCTGCGCGGGCGCGTCGAGCCACAGCGCGGCGGTCAGCGACGGCGCGCAGGTGATCGGCGAGTCGTCGGGCGTGATGGCGGGGCTCGCGGCGTCGTAGCCGGGCGTCCGGCGCGGGCAGGGCAGGACGACGAGCGACCGCGCCCGCGGCGGCGCGCCGGCCTTGACCTCGACGAGCCGGCCGACCACCGGATGCGACCACGACGCGACCTCGTCGCGGAACGTCACCCGCGCGGACGGGTCGTTGATCAGGAAGCGGTGCGGCGTCGGCCCGCAGCCCGGGCCGAGCTCCAGCGCGCCCGACAACCCGAAGCGCAGCGAGCAGACCTTGCCCTCGATCCCGCGCCCGAGGATCCCGGCGGCGGGCGCGTAGGCCTGGGTGATGCTGCGGTTGAAGAAGTCGACGTCGTCGAACTGCGGCGCGTTCTGGGTGACGGCCAGCAGCGCGACCGGCCCGCGCGCGTGGTGGTCGACCCACTCCAGGTCGGCGGGCATCGTCGAGCGAAACGACGTCCCCGTCTTGGTCATCTGCCACCACGCCGCCTGCGACTGGACCACCAGGACGAGCGCGACCGCCGCGCCGACGACGAGCGCGGAGCGCGGCCCGCCGGTCCGCCGCTCGCGCAGCAGCACGACGAGGCCGACGAGCGCCAGGGCGACGGCGGTCACGCCGACCGCGACGCCGACCCCTACAACCTGGTGCAGCCGGAAGGCGATGCCCCACGTGGCGCGCTCCTCGCCGACCATCGCGACCGCCGGGCGCGCCAGCAGCCCGAGCGCCGCCACGCCGGCGACGACCAGCGCGCGGCCCGACAGCAGCCCCGGCCGCGCCACCAGGACCGTGGCGAGCACCAGCGCCAGCGGGACCGCGTAGGTCACGTAGCGCCCGATCGCCGACAGGGCCGGCGGGTAGCCGGCGAGGAAGAAGCCGCTCTGCGCGACGGTCGCCAGCGCCGCGGGCCAGAACACGGCCAGCAGCGGGCCGCTGCGGTCGTCGCGCCACGCGGTCGGCGACGCCGCGGCGCCGACGGCCAGCAGGACCGGGAGGAATCCGCCGACGGCGACGAGCTCGCCGAGCTGCAGCGCGCTCTTGGAGACGATCTTGCCCAGCGCCGGGCGCAGGTCGAAGAAGCCGCCGTAGTCGCCCGCGACCCCGGGCGCGGCCAGCGCCACGAAGACGAGTGCCGCCGACGCCGCGCCCGCGGCGATCAGGTAGGGCCGGTGGGCTCGCCGGCGCGCCGCCCGCTGCGCCGGGTCGCCGGCCCGAGCCGCATCCAGGGCGAAGGCCACCAGCAGCGCCGGCACGAGCACCGCCATCTGGATCCGGGCCCACGTCGCCAGCGCCAGCAGCGCGAAGGCCAGCCACCCCAGATGCGAGCCGGGCCGGCGCAGCGCCAGCACCGCGACGCACAGCGCCGCCGTCGTCAGCGGGAAGGCGAGCACCTCGGTGACGGTCTCGGCGCTCGTCAGCATCCACGTCCCGGCGACCGACAGCGCCGCCGGCACGAGCGCCAGCCGCGGCCCGACCAGCTCGCGCGCCAGCAGCCAGACCGGGACGAGCTGCGCGCAGAGCGCCAGCGTCCCGAGCACCTTGGACGCGTGGTAGGCGTCGACGCTGGAGTGCAGGAGCGCCCACGCGGGCGCGATGAGGTACACGTACAACGCCGCCGACTGGCCGACGTGCTCGCCGCGCCAGCCATAGCCCGTCCCGTCGGCGAGCCCGCGCGCGAGGTGCGAGTAGCGGAACTCGTCCGGGAACAGGACGGGCAGGGGCGAGCGCAGCGCCAGCACCGCGTACAGCGCGGCGGCGAGGAGGAAGAGCCCGGCCACCCAGACCCAGGGCGGCGCGGACGCGGCGGCGGTGGGCGCGCCGCGCTGGGCAGCGGTGGGCTCGGAGGCCCGCACGGTGCTCATCGCGTCCGACTCTAGACCGTCGGCGCGACGGCGAAGCCGATTCCACCACCGTGCCGCGCGGGCCGGCGTCAGGACGCTAGGCCGCGGTGCGCCCGCCGACCGCGTTGGCGACGCCCTGGCGGGCGCGGCACACGAGCGCCTTGCTGGCGCCGGCCGACACGCCCAAGACGCGGCCGATGTGCGAGTGCGAGCGATCCTCGAGCTCGTGCATGACCAGCGCGCGGCGCTGGCGCTCGGGCAGCGCCTCGACGCCGCCGACGACCTCGTCGAGGCGCTGGCGGTGGGCGATCATCGAGACGGGGCCCGGGCCGCGGTCGGCCAGGACGGCCTCGTGCGGATCGAGGTCGGTGGTGCGGTTGGGCTTGCGCAGCTGGTCGAGGCAGCGATTGCGGACGATCGCGTGCAGCCAGGGGCGCAGCGTGATCTCGTTGTCGCCGCGCTGCATGGAGCGCAGCGCGCGGACGAAGGCGTCCTGGACGCACTCCTCGGCGTCGTGGTGGCGGCCGCCGAGGACCTGGCGCGCGTAGGCCGTCAGCTGCGCCTCGTAGCGCTGGACGATCGCGGTGAAGGCGGCGTCTGACCCGGCGCGGGCGGCGGCGACGAGGGACTCGTCGGACGCGGACCCGGCGCGCGGGGCACGCGCCTTGGAGGAGGGGGAGTGGAGGACCGGGCTCATGCCCATCATGGTCGCCCCCTTCCCAGGTTCCTCCCAGGGACCCCGGGGCTACACCTTGCCCCCCTCAGGTGAGGTTGCGCCACACCTAGGTGTGGTGGTGTGGATGGCCCCACCGACCGCGGCGGACGCGGCCTCTAGTCTGCAAGGCGTGTCCGCCGAGGAGTCCCCGCTCGCTGCCCACGTCGCCTCGCCCGCCGAGATCCAGGAGCGCCTGAGCGCCGAGCGCGCCGGTGGGCCGTTCCTGGTCCTGCGCGACGGCGAGAACCGCCAGCAGCTGCTGCGCCTCGACGGCGAGCGGCTCAGCGTCGGCCGCGCGGAGTCCAACGGCGTGCCGCTGCCGTGGGACACCGAGGTCAGCCGCCTGCACGCCGAGCTGGAGTGCATCGCCGGCGAGTGGACGGTGGTCGACGACGGCCTCAGCCGCAACGGCACCTTCGTCAACGGCACCCGGATCTCCGGCCGCGCGCGGCTGCGCGACGGCGACGTCATCCGGATCGGCCGCACGACGCTCGGCTACCGCCGCCCCGACGCCGAGGAGACGGTGGAGCGCACGGTCGTCGCCGGCGAGCCCGTCGCGCTCGCCGACCTGCCGCCGACCCAGCGCCAGGTCCTCGTCGCGCTCGCCCGCCCCTACAAGCAGGCCGAGTTCGCCACGCCGGCGACCAACCAGGACATCGCCGCCGAGCTGCACCTCAGCGTCGACGCCGTCAAGGCGCACCTGCGCTCGCTCTTCCAGCGCTTCGGCATCGAGTCGCTGCCGCAGAACCAGAAGCGCTCGCGCCTGGTCGCCGAGGCCTTCCAGCGCGGCCTGCTGACCCAGCGCGACCTCTAGGGACGCGCGGGCCGCTCAGCCGACGTCGATGCGGGTGACGGTCCCGCTGGCGAGGTTCGTGACCCAGACGTGCTTGTCGTGGGCGACGAGGGCGAAGGGGTTGCGGCCGACGGGGATCGGGTCGCCGATCGGCTTGGCCGTCTTGGCGTCGAGGCGGATGACGGTGTCGTCGAGCTTGCTGAGGACCCAGACCGTGCCGTCGGCGACCGTGAGGTCGAGCGGGCCGCGGACGTTGAGCGGCGCGGTCGCGGGGTTGTCGAGCGCGCGGTTGTTCTGGGTGACGGTGCCGTCGTCGTAGTTGCTGACCCAGACCTGGCCCGCACCGTAGGCGACGCGGTGCTGGCCGAGGCCGATCGGCGTCGACCGGCGGTCGCCGTCGGAGGGCCGGATCCGGCTCAGGCGCGCGCGGCGCCGGTTCGGGACCCAGACGTAGCCGCCGCCGGTCGTGATGTCGCCGACGCCCTCCTGGCCGAAGAGGATCTCGGTGGACTTGCCGCCGCGCGGGTCGACCTTGACGATCGACGACGGCGGGTCGGTGGTCTTGATCGCGCGGCGCCCGATCCAGACGGCGCCCTCGCCGGCGGCCACCACCACGGCCTCGCCGGAGCCGACCACGCGGTCGCCCTGGATCGCGCCGGTCACCGGGTTGATCCGGACGACGCGCGCCTGCGTGCCGTTGGTGACCCACAGCGAGCCGAAGCCCGCGGCGATCGAGGTCGTCCCGGCCTTCCACGGCAGCTTGATCGTGCGCGCCTTGCCCTTGGCGTCGGCGGGCAGGCCGAACAGGCGCCCGGTCCGGACCGACCCCACCCAGATCCGCCCGGCGGCGTAGGCGATCGCGTTGGGACGCGAGTCGACGTGGTAGGTCTTGGCGGCGCGTGCGGGGGCGACGCCGGCCGGTGTGGTGGCCGTCGTCGATGAGGTCTGGGTCCCGCCGGCGCCGGTCCCGCCGTTGTCGCCGCCGCCGCTGATCAGCACGACGGCGATCACCACGATCGCCGCGCCGGCCAGCAGCGACAGGACGGGCGTCAGCCACGCGGGGGCGCCGCCGCGGCCGCGCGTCCCGGGGATCGGCCCGTCGGGCGCGAGCGCG
>JAOPZD010000511.1 GCA_025964295.1 Conexibacter sp. | reverse complement strand
CTCGGCTGTGGTGGCCGGCGTGACGGGCGGCTCGACGTCGGGATCGCCCGCGAGCGGGGCGTCGGCCTCGGGCGCCGCGTCCTGGGGCTCGGCGGTGGTGGCGGGCGTGACCGGGGCCTCCGGCTCGGCGGCGGGCGTCGCGGCCTGCGGCGCCTCGGCCTCCGGCTCGTCGCCGGCGAACAGCGCGGCGAGCTCGTCGAGGCCCTTGATCTTGGCCCCGGAGAACTCGCCGAACGAGGTCTGCTGGCGGGAGGAGCGCGCGTCGTCGCGGCGCTTGCGGCGCTGCTCGTCGCGGCGCTTGTCCTCCTCGTCGCGGGCGCGGCGCTGGGCCTGGCGCGACTCGCGCTCGAGCAGGTCGCGCTTGGGCAGGATCACCTGGGCGGCCTTCTCGGGCTCCAGCGAGGCGATCAGCTCCGCGGCCATCGCCTGGCCGAGCGCCTGGGCGACCTCGCCGGACGGGTGGGAGTTCTTCTTCATCCGGCGCGCGGTGTGCGCGGCGCGGGCGAGCTGCTTGGCGGCGTGCTGGGAGACCGGCCGCCGCGCGCCCTTCTTGAACCCGCGGACGTTCTCGGTGACCTCCTCGCGCAGCTTCTCGGGGAAGCCGCGGAAGAGCTCCTTGAGCTCGGCGACGTCGAGGTCGTCGCGCGTCGCGGCGACGGCCGCGCGCAGCTCCGGCCACGGCAGCGGCTCGCGCTTGGGCTTCTCCTGCAACCGCTTCTTGACGACCGGCAGCGTCCGCTCCTTGGCGACGCCGACGATCTTCGGGCCGACGGGCTCGGGGGATGGGGCGGCGGGGGACGGGGCGGCGGGCGCGGGCTCCGCCGGAGCGGGCTGCTCCGCGGGGGGCGCCTCCTCCGGCGCGGCAGGCGTCTGCGCCGCCGGCTGCTCCGGCGTGGGCGTCTCTTCGGACTGCGGCTCCTGCGCGGACGGGACCGGCGGGGCCACGGGGGCCTCCGGCTCGGCGGCCGGCTGGACCGGCTCCTGCGCCGCGACGGCGCCCTCGGGGTGCTCCTGCTGCTCGCTCACCACCGCCAAGGATGCCCCATCGGACAAGCGGACGTCGCCCCGGCGCGTCGCGCGGACCTTCGGACTAGGGCTCGATGAGCCCGCGGCGGATCGCGTAGCGCACCAGCTCGACCCGATCGCGCATGCCGAGCTTGCGCAGCAGGTTCCCGCGATGGGACTCCACGGTCTTCTCCGCCAGGTGCAGGATCTCGCCGATCTCGCGGTTGGTGTGCGCCTCGGCGATCAGCTTGAGGACCTCCTGCTCGCGCGGCGTCAGCGGCTCGACGGGACCGGTGCTGTCGTCGGCCATCCACTCGCGCACGAGCGCGCGCTGCGCGGCGTTGGTCAGGAACGGCTCGTTGCGCACGACCGCGCGGACCGCGTCGACCAGGAACTGGTCGGCTTCCTTCTTGAGGACGTAGCCGCCGGCGCCCGCCTTCAGCGCCTCGAACAGGTAGCGGTCGTCGTCGTGCATCGACAGGATCAGCACCGCGCTGTCGGGCGCATGGGCCTTGATCTCGCGCGCGGCCTGCAGCCCGGTCAGCTTGGGCATCGAGACGTCGAGGATGCAGACGTCGGGGCGCTCGGCGATCGCGCGCTCGACCGCCTCGGCGCCGTCGGCCGCCTCGGCGACGACCTCCATGTCGGCCTGGCGCTCGAGCAGCAGCTTGAGCCCTCCGCGGACCACGCCGTGGTCGTCGGCGATCAGGAGCCTCATGCCGCGCGCGCCTCGTCGGGCGCCGACGTGACCCACAGGTCGCGGTCCAGGCGCAGCTCGACCGCGGTGCCGCGGCCCGGAGCCGAGGCGACCTGCAGCCGCCCGCGCGCCAGGCGCGCGCGCTCGCGCATCCCGACCAGCCCGATGCCGTCGGTGGCCGCGGTGGGCGAGAAGCCGACGCCGTCGTCGACGACCCGGACGACCGGGCGCCCGTGGTCGAGGCCGACCTCGACCGCCACGCTGGAGGCCTGCGCGTGGCGCGTGATGTTCGACAGCGACTCCTGCACGACGCGGTAGACGACGGTCTGCTCGTGGTCGGCGAGGTCCACCAGCCCGTCATAGCAGCGCAGCGTCGACGGCACGCCCGTCTGGTCGGTGAAGCGCTCGAGCTGGGTGCGCAGCGCGGCCTCCAGCCCGTGGTCGTCCAGCGCGGCGGGGCGCAGCTCGCGCGCCAGGCGCAGCAGCTCGTCCATGGCGGCGATCGCGACGGTCTTGGTCTCGCGCAGCTCCGCGCGCAGCTCCTCGGGCGCGTCGTGGACGTGGGCCTCCAGGCGCAGCAGGACGGCGGTCAGCGCCTGGTTGCACTCGTCGTGCAGGTCGCGCGCGACGCGGGCGCGCTCGGTCTCCTGGCCCTGGATCACCGCCGCGGCGGTCCGGGTCCGCTCGTCCTCGAGGCGGCCGAGCATGCGGTTGAACGCCTGCACGAGCCGGATGACGTCCTCGGAGTCGGCCTCGGGCACGTCGGCGCGCTGGCCGGGGCTGGCGAGGTCGATGCGCTCCATGACGTCGATGAGCTTCTCCAGCGGCGCGAAGCGGCGGCGCAGCACGACCCCGTTGACGAGCACCGCGCCGAGGATGCCCGCGACGAGCACGAGCGCCTGGCGGCGGCCGACGACGTCGTCGAGCGACAGGCGCGCGGCGGCGATCGCGGCCGCGCCGGTGGCGACGATCAGCAGGGCGTTGATCGCGAGGATCTGGGTGGCGAGCGTCGGCTTGCGCATCTTGGGGTCTAGACCCCATATCGGCCGCTGCGACCACTTCCGATACTCCTGGTGCAGCAAGTCCCGGCCGGCAACCTTCAGGTCACCCGGTGCGGCAAGGTGGCGAGGCACCGTTCATCCGGCGCCGGGGGGCACCCCGGATGAACGGTGACCTCCACCGCTCCTCTCCTCATCGCCGTCGTCGCGCGCTACACTTTCTGAAGCGCGAATCCCGACCGACGTTTAGGTGAATACACCCCGATGAGCCCTTCCGGCGCCGAGTACATCAAGCAGGTCAAGGCCCAGATCGACGAGGTCGACCCCTCCGCCGTGAGCGAGGTCACCGGCGGCGACCAGGTCGTCATCGTCGACGTGCGCGAGAGCGACGAGTGGGACGCCGGCCATCTGCCCGGCGCCCGGCACGTCCCGCGCGGCCATCTGGAGTCCCGCATCGAGGGCGCCGCGCCGGACCGCTCCCAGCGCGTGGTCCTCTACTGCGCCTCGGGCAACCGCTCCGCCCTGGCCGCCAAGACGCTGCGCGACGAGCTCGGCTACGAGCACGTCGAGTCGATGACCGGCGGCTACACGCTGTGGAAGGACCGCGGCTACGCCGTCGAGGTCCCGCGCACGTTCACGCCCGAGCAGCGCCAGCGCTACTCGCGCCACTTCCTGCTCCCCGAGGTCGGGGTCGAGGGCCAGCAGAAGCTGCTCGACGCCAAGGTCCTGCTCCTGGGCGCCGGCGGTCTCGGCTCGCCGACCGCGCTCTACCTCGCGGCGGCCGGCGTCGGCACGCTGGGCATCGTCGACGACGACGTGGTCGACGTCTCCAACCTCCAGCGCCAGGTCATCCACACGACCGAGAGCGTCGGCACGCCGAAGGTCGACAGCGCCGAGCGGGCGATCCACGACCTCAACCCGGACGTCGACGTGCGCAAGTACCAGGTGCGCCTCGACGCCTCCAACATCGTCGACATCATCAAGGACTACGACATCGTGGTCGACGGGGTCGACAACTTCCCGACGCGCTACCTGCTCAACGACGCGTCGGTGCGCCTGAAGATCCCCGTGGTCAGCGCCGCGATCCTCGGCTTCGAGGGCCAGCTCAGCGTCTTCGCGCCCTACGACGGCCCGTGCTACCGCTGCCTCTTCCGCCAGCCGCCGCCGGCCGAGCTCGCGCCGTCCTGCGGCGCCAACGGCGTCCTGGGCGTGCTGCCCGGGACGATGGGCCTGCTGCAGGCCACCGAGGTCGTCAAGCTCATCATCGGCGAGGGCGACCCGCTGATCGGCCGCCTGCTCATCTACGACGCGCTCGGCGCCACGACGACCGAGCTCAAGGTCCGCCGCGACCCGGAGTGCCCGATCTGCTCGCGCGAGCCCTCCGAGATCACCGACGACGAGCTCGGCGTCTTCCCCGACTACGAGGCGTTCTGCGCCGCGGCCGGTTAGGGTCGAGACAGCTATGGCAAAGATCCGCATTCCCCCCGTGCTGCGCCCCTCCGTGGGCGGCGAGCGTGAGGTCAGCGCCGACGGCAGCACCGTCGGCGAGGTGCTCGAGGGCCTGGCCTCCGCGCACCCCGACACCCGCGGCCAGCTCTTCGGCGCCGAGGGCGAGCTCAACCGCTACGTCAACGTCTACCTCAACGACGAGGACGTCCGCGTCCTCGACGGGCTGACCACGCCGGTCGGCGAGGGCGACAGCCTGGTCATCCTGCCGGCGATGGCCGGCGGCGCGCCCCGGCGCTAGGATCAGGTCCGCATCACCGCGGCCGCCCGACCGGGCGGAGGCGGTCAGAAGCGCGCGCAGCACCTCGAAGCAGGTGCGCCCTTCCCACCCGCGGGGAGTCGGCGCAAGGCCTCCAGGACATCGACCGAGACGCCCCTGGAGGGACCCTGCCGTGAATCCTGATGTGCAGCAACAAGGGCTGCGCTGCAACGTCGAGCCCGACCGCGAGCGCGTGATCGTGCGCCCGGTCGGCGAGATCGACCTGGCCAGCGTCGGCGTGGTCGAGGGGCCGCTGACCGACCTGCTGGCCAGCGGCTTCGCGGCGCTCGTCCTCGACCTGCGCGGCGTGACCTTCATGGACTCGACCGGGCTGCGGATGCTGATGCGCGCCGCCCGCCGCGCGGAGGCCGCCGGCGTCGATCTGGCGGTCGAGATCGACCCGGCGGGCCCGGTCCACCGGCTGCTCGAGCTGACCGCGGTGCTGCCGCTGCTCCCCGTCAGGACGGCGGTAAGCTGACGATCGTGGCCGACGACACGATCCTTCCCAAGCAGGCGGTCGCGGCCGACCTGCTGGACGCCTCCGCCGGGGAGGCGCGCGACACCGGCGGGCGCCGGGCCGCGCTCTCCAACGCGCTGGTGGGGCTCAAGAAGGAGTTCTACGGCAAGGGCCCGACCGCGGCCAAGACGTACTTCAACGACGACTGGGTGTTCGTCGTCCTCGAAGGCGGCCTGACCCGCAACGAGGAGACGCTCCTGAAGGCCGGCGAGCACCGGCTCGTGCGCGAGGTCCGCCTGCGCTTCCAGGAGGCGATGACGACCACGATCTGCGGCGCCGTCGAGGAGATCACCGGCCGCCGCGTGCTGACCTACCACAGCCAGATCCTGTTCGACCCGGCGCGGACCGTCGAGATGTTCCTCCTGGCGCCCTTGCCGGACGGGCACGGCGAGTAGTCCGCACTCGCTCGCGGCGCCCCCGGCCGTCGCTATATTTCGTGAAGTCATGGCTGTCCCGCCTCTTCAGAACCGTCCCTGCGGCGGTCGCTACGGCGACATCGTCCAGGCGATCGGCAACACCCCGCTGGTCGAGCTGCGCCGCCTGTCGCCCAAGCCCGGCGTGCGCATCTGGGCCAAGATGGAGTCCCACAACCCGACGGGCTCGGTCAAGGACCGGGTCGCGCGGGCGCTGATCGAGGACGCCGAGGAGAAGGGCGCGATCGGCCCCGGCATGACGATCCTCGAGCCGACGTCGGGCAACACCGGCATCGCGCTGGCGATGATCTGCCGCCGCAAGGGCTACAGGCTCAAGGTCGTCATGCCCGACAACGTGACGCCCGAGCGCACGCAGCTGCTGACGATGTACGGCGCCGAGATCGTCTACTCGCCCGGCGACCAGGGCTCCAACGGCGCGGTCGCCATGGCCCTGAAGATGGCCGAGGAGGACGCCTCGTACTACATGCCCTACCAGTACGGGAACCCGGCGAACCCGCGCGCGCACTACGAGGGGACGGCGCCCGAGATCCTCCAGGAGCTCGACGGCGACATCTCCGCGTTCGTCGCGGGCCTGGGCACCGGCGGCACGCTGATGGGCAACGGCCGGCGCTTCAAGGAGGAGCTCGGCGACGCGGTCAAGATCGTCGCGGCCGAGCCCATGCAGGGCGAGCCCGTCCAGGGCCTGCGGTCGCTGGACGACGGCTTCATCCCGCCGATCATCGACCTGTCGGTCCTCGATCGCAAGATCTTCGTCACCAACCGCGACGCGATCGTGTGGACGCGCAAGCTGCTCGACGAGGAGGGCATCTTCGCCGGCGTCTCCTCGGGCGCGATCGCGTCGATCGCGGTCCGGATCGCCAACGAGATGGACGAGGGCAACGTCGTCTTCATCGTCTGCGACGACGGCTGGAAGTACCTTTCGTCCGGCATCTACACCCTGCCGGTGGACGAGGTCGCGAACCTCGACTCCACCGTCTGGTGGTAGCTGCCGATACCGTGAACTCATCCTGCGGCTAACACGCGTCTGCGAGAATCACCCTCATGCCCGGCATCGGCTTCCCTGAGCTCCTCGTCATCCTCGTCATCGCCTTGATCGTCCTCGGCCCCAAGAAGCTGCCCGAAGCGGGCCGCGCCATGGGCAAGGGCATGCGCGAGTTCAAGGACTCGCTCAACGGCATCAACGACGACGACGAGAAGCCCGCGATCAAGAGCGAGTAGGGGGAACGCTCGCCCTGCGGGCGAGGTTCCCGAGCGGGTATTCGCCCGGAGGGCGAAACCCGCGGCTATCGTCCGAGGTGATGCAGATCGCCCCGGACCTGTTGCAGCACGTCGTCGACCACGCCCTGCGCGACGCGCCGGACGAGTGCTGCGGGTTCATCTGGGTGCGCGACGGCGTCGCCACCGAGGTCGTGCCGGTCGAGAACATCGCGCACAGCCCCTTCCGCTTCGAGGTCGGCCCGAGCGACCTGCTCGCCCTGGCCGACGCCGGCGACGACGGCCTCGACGCGATCATCTACCACTCGCACACGCGCTCGGCGCCGCGCCCGTCGCAGACCGACGTCAACTTCGCGGCCAACTGGCCCGGCGTCGAGTGGCTCATCGTCGGGACCACGGGCGACGAGCCCGAGGTGCGCAACTGGCGCATCGACGCGGACGGCACGGTCACCGAGGTGCCGGTCGAGGTGCGGGCGGATGCCGGCGTCTGAGCCGCTCGTCTGCCCGTCGTGCGCCACGCCACATCCGCTGGAGGACCGCTTCTGCCGCGACTGCGGCATGCCGCTGGTCTACGCGGGGACGCTCGGCCACGACGCGCCGGTCACCGAGCTGCAGGAGCGCGCGCGCAAGATCAAGCCGCAGCTGGCCGAGGGGCCGCTGACCAAGGTCGCCGCGGGCCGCAACCAGGCCGAGGCCGAGCTGATCCAGGGGCTGCTGCTGGAGGAGGGCGTGCCGTCGATGCTCAAGCGCTCGGCGGGCTTCGACGTCCCCGACATGCTCGCGGCGGGGCCGCGCGACGTGCTCGTCCCGCGCTCGGGCGTCGCGGTCTCGCGCGACGTGCTGCTGCAGGCCGAGCTGCTGGCCGACGAGAGCGGGCGCGGCGGGATCGACTCGCCGTCGCGGATCATGATGGGGTTGCTGACCGCCTTCGTGCTGGTGGCGCTGATCGCGTGGATCGGCACGGAGCTGCTCGTATGACGATCGCGGTGACGGGCGCCACGGGCGCGGTCGGCTCGCGCGTGGCGGCGCGGCTGGCGGCGCGGTGCGACGTGCGCCAGCGGCTGGTCGTGCGCGACCTGGCGCGGGTGCCGGCGATCGCGGGGATCGAGGCGGTGGAGATGGGCGCGCGCGGCTACCGCGACCAGACGCTGCTGACCGAGGCGCTGACCGGCTGCTCGACGCTGTTCCTGGTGTCGGGCCGCGAGGCCGAGCAGCGCGTGGTCGAGCACGCCCACGCGGTCCGGGCGGCGGTCGACGCGGGGATCCGGCGGGTGGTCTACACATCGTTCCTCGGGGCCGATCCGGACGCGACGTTCACCTTCGCCCAGGACCACTACGCGACCGAGCAGCTGATCCGCGAGAGCGGGCTGGCGTGGACGTTCCTGCGCGACTCGCAGTACCTGGACTACGTGCCGCTGGTGGTCGGCGACGACGGCGTGATCCGCGGGCCGGCCGGCGAGGGGCGGTGCGCGTGGGTCGCGCGCGACGACGTCGCCGACGTCGCCGCGGCGGTGCTGGCGACCGACGACGGCTCCCACGACGGCAGGACTTATGACGTGACGGGGCCCGAGGCGCACACGCTGGAATGGGCGGCGCAGCGGCTGTCGGAGGCCACCGGGCGGGAGATCCGCTACGAGCGCGAGACGGTCCAGGAGGCCTACGCGTCGCGCGCGCTGCTGGACCGGCCGGACTTCGAGGTCGACGGCTGGGTGACGTCCTACGCCGCGATCGCGAACGGCGAGCTGGACGTGGTCTCCGGCGCGGTGCCCGAGATCACGGGGCACCCCGCCCAGGACCTGCCGGGCTGGCTGGCGGCCAACCCGGAGGCCTGGGCGCACCTGCGGCGCTAGCGCGGGCGGTGGGCAGTGATCTGCACCGCCTGCTGGTAGGTGGGGCGGTTGATCCACGGGATCAGCGGCTGCGTGATGCCGCCCAGCGCGCGGAAGCTGACGGCGTCCCAGCAGGCCTGGTCGCCGTCGCGCTTGGCCTTCTGGCAGGTGGCGTCGCCGGAGTAGAGCTGGGCGGCGGGCACCTGGATGGCCGCCTTCAGGCTCTGGCGCAGGGCCGTGCGGCACGCCGCGAGGTCGCCCTTGCCGCAGAACGTCCGGGCGTAGGGCTCCTTGACCGGGTTGCCGAGGACCATGTTGAGGTCCTTCTTGGCGTAGCCGTACCAGCCCTCCTGGTAGGCCGAGCCGAGGTGGTCGCCGTGGTTGTTGGGGGCGTTGTCCTGGCCGTGGGGCAGGGTCTGGAAGATCGTCGTGCCCAGCGTCGGCTGGAACTCGGCCTCCATCCACGTCGGCCACCACGCGTCCATGATCCGGACCGCGTCGGCGTGGTCGTAGACGCCGTCGCCGTCCTTGTCGCGGCGCTGCGTGCCGGACGCGACCCAGGCCTTGAGGGTCGCGACGGCCGCCTTGAGGTCCGGGTCGCTCGGGTTGCCGATGACCTTGAGCGCCAGGGGCAGGTCCTCCTGGCCGCGGAGGTCGGTCGTGCCGGCCTCCTCCATCGCGTCGACGAGGCCGGGGAGGTCCAGCTTCTTGCCGTTCTGCAGGCGCTTCTCCACCTGGCGGTCGAGCATCTGGGAGCGGAACACCGAGCTGAACAGGTTGGAGTCGGCGCCCGCGAAGCCCTTGGCCTGCTTGTTGTTCCAGGACGTGATCCAGTCCTGGTTGACGACCTGGGGGTGCTCGGAGGCCGGCGTGTAGTCGGCGAGGTTGGTGGCCGGGTCCCAGCCCTTCCAGGTGTTGGCCGGGCTCATCGGGAGCTGGCCGGTGGTGCCGCTGGCCCTGATCGGGTTGTTGCCCGAGTTGAAGTAGGCGATGTCCTTGTCATCGGCGTAGAGCCAGTTGAACGTGTAGCCGATCTTGGCCGCGGCCTTCTCGAAGGACTGGGCGTCCTTGACCTTGTTGGGGTCGTTGAAGTCTGAGAAGCCGCGGGCGGAGTCCACCTCGTGCTGGTAGGTGCTGCGCAGCGAGGTGAACAGCACCGGCTTGCCGTTGACGGTGCCGCGGGCGCGGACGATGCCGAGCTTCGTGCGCAGGACGCGCAAGGTCTGCGTGCCGGGCGGCGTCTGGTCGGCGAGGTTGGGCAGCCAGGTGTTCGTGCGCTCCAGCGTCTCGACCGGGAGGCACTGGCCGCGGAACGCGTAGTGCATGTCGTCCTGGCAGGTCGGCACCGCGAAGGTGTCGATGATGTCCTGGCCGGCGGAGGTCGCCGACCACGCGTAGTCGCGGCCGTGGCCGAGCTGGACGAACAGGTTGACGCCGGCGAACGCGGCGCCGCGCGCGTCGATCGTCGGCGCGTGGATGTCCTCCTCCATCAGGATCTGCGGCGAGAAGTAGCCGACCTGCGGGCCGAAGACGGCCAGCGGGTGGCCGGACTTCGACTTCGCCGCCGAGACGAGCAGGGCGTTGGAGTTGGACTTGGGCAGCGAGATCAGGCCGTCCAGGCCCGAGGGCGTGGGGAGCAGGCCGGTCACGGAGTTGATCACGCCGCCGACCGCGCCGGTCACCTGGCCGACGGCGCCGGTGACGGTGGACGCGGGGTCGCTCGCGGTCGCGGTGCCCGTGCCGCCGGGCA
>JAOPZD010000508.1 GCA_025964295.1 Conexibacter sp. | reverse complement strand
CGCCCGCGCGCGACCGTGCCCACCACTCGCGGCCGGCGCGCGCCCGCGCCGCGCTGAGCTCGATCCCGCGCCGCGCCGAGTGGCTGGCGCTGGCCATCCTCGTGGTCTTCACGTCGAGCACGACGGTCTTCGCGCTGTCCAAGCACCTCGACGTCATCGACTCCATGTACTTCACGGCGACGACGATGGCGACGGTCGGCTACGGCGACGTCAACCTCGCGCACGCCCCCGACTGGCTGAAGCTGTACGACATCGGGTTGATGGCGGTCTCGGCGATCCTGCTCGCCTCGGTCCTGGCGTTCGTGACCGACCTGCTCGTGCGCTCGCGGATCGACCGCGCCCTGGGGCGCTTCCCGCGCCCCACGCAGGACCACGTGATCGTCTGCGGCCTGGGCAAGGCGGGCGCGGCGATCATCGCCGGGCTGCGCGAGGTCGGCGTGCCGTGCGTCGGCGTCGAGCAGCATCCGGAGGCGGTCGGGATCGCGGTCGCCCGCGCGCTGGAGGTGCCCGTCGTCTTCGCCGACGCGCGGACGCCCGGCGTCCTGACCGACCTGCACGTCGGGCGCGCCCGCGCGGTCATGGCCATCACCAACGACGACCTGGCCAACCTGCAGTGCGGGCTGACCGCGCGCGAGCACAACCCGGAGCTGCGGGTCGTCCTGCGGATCTTCGACCCGCACCTCGCCGAGCGGCTGGACCGCTCCGTCGAGCTCGACCTGACGCGGTCGGTGTCCGGGCTGGCGGCGCCGGCGTTCACCGCGGCGCTGCTCGGGCGAGCGCAGGCGGCCGAGCCGCTGCCGCTGTCCAACGTGGCGCTGCGGGTGCTGGAGGCCGAGGTCCCGCCGGGCTCGTCGTTGGTGGGCCGCAGCGTGGGCGAGCTGCACCACGGCTCGGCGCTGCGGGTGCTGTCGCTCGGAAGGCGCTGGTGCCCGCGCGAGGACCTGGTGGTCGGCGCGGGCTCGGCGATCGCGGTCGTCGGGACGCGCGCGGCGTGCGACGAGCTGCTGCGGACCGAGCCGGTGGCCGCGGCGGCGCCCGCCGCTCACCCCTCCTGAGGACCCCGCGGCGCGTAGCGGTGGTGGAGCATGAGGGCGTTGCCGTCGGGGTCCTGGAAGAACCCCATGTGGCAGACGCCGGTGTCGAAGACGTCGCCCGCGAAGCTGACGCCGCGCTCCTCGAGCATGGCGCGGGCGGCGGCGACGTCCTCGACCTGCAGGGCGATCGGGTTGGCCGCGGGCCGGAACTCGCCCACGCCCATGCGCTTGGGGTCGATCAGGCTGATCGTGACCGTGCCGGTCTCGAACTCGGCGAAGTTGCGCTCCGGCACGTAGGCGGAGCGCTCGAGGCCGAGGGTGTCGCCGTAGAACGCGACCGCCCGTTCGAGGTCCTGCGTGGGGAGGGAGACGAAGTCGACGCCGGTGACGATGCTCATGGGACGCCACTCTACGTAGCCTGCGGCCCCATGTCCTTCAGCGCGCTGCGGCCCGACGACTTCGAGTGGATCACCCGCCCCCACGAGCCCGGCGAGCCGGCGCGGCACGTCGCCGAGCTGAGCGACCGCGCCGGCTTCGCCCACACGCGCGGGAACGTCTGGCGCTACGAGCCGGGCGCGGCCGGCAAGCGCCACCGCCATCCGCGGCAGGAGGAGACGTTCGTGTGCCTCGCCGGGACGTTGTCGATGTACTTGGGCGAGCCGCCGCGGCGCGAGGACGTCCCGGCCGGCGGCCTCGTGCACGTCCCGCCCGGGACGCCGCAGCAGACCGTCAACCACGGCACCGGAGATCTCATCGTGTACGCCTACGGCTACCCGCCGGAGAGCGAGACCGCCGAGCTGCTCCCGTCCGCCGTCTAGACGGCGCGGGGATACTGGGCGCATGACCTACGTCCAGACGATCCCGGAAGCCGACGCCTCGGGGGCCGTCGGCGAGCTCTACGCCACCGACCGCGAGGTCTTCGGCCACCTGCCGAACCTCACCCGGGCGTTCTCGCAGCGGCCCGCCGTCTACGCGGCCTGGCGCCAGCTCAACGGCGCCGTCAAGGCCGAGATGGACCTGCGGCGCTACGAGCTCGCGACGCTCGCCGCGGCCCGCCGCCTGCGCTCGTCCTACTGCGTGCTCGCGCACGGGTCGGTGCTGCTCGACAAGGGCTTCGTCGAGCCCGACGAGCTCGCGCTGATCGTCTCCGACCACCAGACGGCCGGGCTGGACGACGTCGACGTCGCGGTCATGGATCTCGCCGACAAGGTCGCCGCCGACGCCACGTCGGTCGACCAGACCGACATCGACCACCTCCGCGAGCTCGGCCTCTCCGACGCCGAGGTCTTCGACGTGATCGCGGCCGCGGCGGCCCGCTGCTTCTTCTCCAAGATGCTCGACGGGCTCGGCACGGAGCCCGACGCGAAGTACGGCGAGCTGCAGCCCGAGTCGCTGCGCGAGGCGCTCACCGTGGGTCGCGCGATCGCCCAGGCCTGACCCCGTCAGCGGCCGCAAGCGCGCGGCGCCGGATCCCGCGCGGGCCATCCGCACGCCGCAGCGTAGACGTCGAAGAGGCGGTCCAGCGCCTGCGCCGTCGCGCGGTCGCGGTCGATGACGGCCGCGGCGCCCGGGTGGTCGAGGCGGTCGATGTTGGTGTGGCCGAGGTCGTGGCGGCAGCGGCGCAGCTGCTCGACGTGGCCGGCGGTGAGCGGGATGGCGACCGGCGCGGTCGCGGCGCCGCCCGCCGCCCACCCGACCGCGTCGAGGACCGCGAACGCGTCGCGGTAGATCACCGACAACGCGTGCTGCGCCTCCGGGCCGAACTCCCGGATCTCCTCGAAGTAGTGGTGGTTGGCCTCCAGGACCACGATGGTCTGGGACCGGACGGCGTCGGCGACCTCCGGGTCGACGGAGACGACGCAGACGTCGTTACGCTGCTGGATGCTCATGGAGAACGCGCTCCTTGGGCCATGCCCCCGGCCGTTCCAGCGGCGCGGGGGCGCTTTGTTAAGGATGTCGTCGCATCCTACTCAGGGACGCGGACCGCTTGTCAAGCGCCATGGGCCGGCGAGGAGTCGAACCCCGATCGGATGGATTATGAGTCCACGGCTCTACCGTTTGAGCTACCGGCCCGCATGGCGCGATCTTATGCGGGGATCAGGGTAGGTCGTGGCCGTGTCCACAGAACCCCATGACCTGACCCTGGCCGAGGCGGTGCGGCGCGCCGCGGAGGCCGTCGACCCCGCCGGCGCCTGATGGACGACGCCGTGCGCACGATGCTGACCACGACCCGCACCTGGGCGGTGGTCGGCTGCTCGCCCGACCCCGCCCGCGACTCCAACCGGATCGCCGCGATGCTCCAGCACCGCGGCTTCACGATCGTCCCGGTCAACCCGGCCGAGCGCGAGATCCTCGGCGAGCCGTGCTACCCGTCGGTCGCCGCGATCCCGCCCGACGTCGCCGTCGACGTCGTCGACATCTTCCGCCGCAGCGACGCGGCCGGCGAGCACGTCGACGAGGCGATCGCCCGTGACGGCGTCAAGGGCGTGTGGATGCAGCTGGGCGTCATCGACCGCGCGGCGGCCGAGCGCGCGACGCGCGCCGGGCTGCTCGTCGCGATGGACCGCTGCCCGGCGATCGAGCTGCCGCGCCTGGCGACCGGCTAGCTGCTCGCCGTGGCCTTGGCCACCGCGCGCTCCAGCTCGCCCGGCGAGAACGCGCCCTCGAAGCGCGTCGAGATCACGCCCGACTTGTCGATCACGAACGTCCACGGCTCGGTCTGCAGCTTGTAGGTCTGCAGCTGCTCGCGCAGGCCCTTGGAGACGTCGTTGTCCTGGTAGACCTCCTGGTGGATGAACGACACCTTGTCGCCCACCTTGGCCTGGACCTCGTCGACGACGTCGACCACCGGGCCGCACACGCGGCTCTGACAGAGCTGCGGCGTCGCGAAGGTCAGCACGATCGGCTTCTTGCCCAGCACGTCGGCGAAGTCGTCCTTCAGCAGCGAGGGCGCCGGCGGGATGCGCGTGTCGATCTTGGCGACGTTGCCGGCCACGTCGGTCGGCGTCAGCGTGTGGATCACCGGCGCCTTCTGCCCCACGGCGGGCGGCGTCACCTTCTTGCCGCCGACCTGCACCGCGATCGGGCTCGTCGCCACCAGGCGGCCGTCGAGCTGGGCGATCGCGAGCATCGCGTACTTGCCGTTGCGCTTGAACGGGACGTCGGCGACGTAGACGGCGCGCGCGCTGTTGGGATCCGTCGCGGTCTGCTTGCTCTCGAACTGCGGCGCGACCTTCAGCGACTCGCTGCGCGCCAGGTACGGGCCGTGGGCGGAGGAGCCGTCGGTCGCGCCGATGTAGAGCGCGACGCCCGCGCCGGAGAGCTGCTTGCCCGCCGTGTCGAACAGCGCGAAGCCGATCCGGTTGGTCCCCTTGTCCAGCAGCGAGACGCTCGGCGCCAGCACCGGCCCGCTGGGCAGGTTGTTGATGACGTCGGGCAGCGTGCGGTCCTTGGCCGGCGGGAAGTCCTCCGGCTTGGCCGACGGCTGGGGCTGGGCGGGCGCCGCGGCGCTGCCGCCGTCGGCCGAGCCGCCGCCGGAGCTCGACGAGCCGCAGCCCGCGGCCACCAGCGCCAGCGGGACGCACAGCACGAGCAGGAGCGGGATCACGCGGAGGCGAGGGCGGGAGGACCGGGTCACACGAGGCATGGGCAGGCGGGAAGGCTAGTGGCCTGATTGGATACCGCGCGCCGGTGTCGTGTTAAGCGCAGATGGAGGAGACGGGATGGCGTTGCAGCAGCGTGCGGCGATCGTGACGGGCGCGTCGAGCGGGATCGGGCTCGCCATCGCCGAGGTGCTCGGCCAGGAGGGCTACGCGCTCACCGTGGCCGCCCGGCGGCCGGAGAAGCTCGAGGCCGCAGCGGCCGGGCTCCGGGACAAGGGCTACGCCGTCGAGTCCGTGGCCGGCGCGCTCGGCGACGAGGCGGGCGTCAAGGCCGTCGTCGCCGCCCACCGCGAGCGCTACGGGCGCCTCGACGTCCTGATCAACAACGCGGGCGTCGGGATCGGCGCGCCGGTGGCCGAGATCGACACCAAGAAGCTCGACATGCAGCTCGGGGTCAACCTGCGCTCGATCATCCTGTTCTACCGCGAGACCGTCGACCTGCTGCGCGCCGCGGCCCAGGAGCACGGGACCGCGCAGGTGGTCAACACCGCGTCGATCGCCGGCAAGCGCGGTCAGCCCTGGCTGTCGGTCTACAGCGCCACCAAGGGCGCGGTCGTCAACTTCACCGAGGCCATGCACAAGGAGCTCTCGGGCGAGGGGATCAAGTCCACCGCCTTGTGCCCGGGCTTCGTCGACACGCCGATGACCGAGTTCGTGAAGGGGTCGGTCCCGGCCGAGGAGATGATCACCCCCGGGGACATCGGCGAGGCGGTCCGGCTGTTGTTGAAGGTCTCGCCCGCGTGCATCATCCCGGAGATCCAGTTCATCCGGCCCGGCGAATGACGAACGGCTCGCCCGGAGGGCTCGCGTTCGTGGCGCGAGCTCGCCAGAGGCTCGCTCGCGCGGCGGCCGGCCACTCGGCGTCGGCCGCTAGACCAGGTGGCGGCGGCGCTCGAGCTCCTCGAGCGCGCCGTCGACGGTCCGGCGCTCGCGCAGCCACCCCAGGCCCGTGCGCCGGGCCTCGCGCGCGCGCCGGTCGCGGGCGATCGCCTGGT
>JAOPZD010000501.1 GCA_025964295.1 Conexibacter sp. | reverse complement strand
CGCGCTCGGCGCCGCGGGCTGGCCCGGGAAGAGGCTGGTCGGCAGGCCGATCGGCGTCGTCGCCGAGCCGCCCTTGGAGGACTTGGAGGACGTCGAGGACCCCGACCCGGACCCCTTGTCGTCCTTGGCGGCGGCGTCGAAGGCCTTGGGATCCAGGCCCGCGGCGACCGCGTCCTGGCGCGCCAGGTACGGGCTGCGGCCGTTGGCGATCTGCTGGTTGACCTGGGCGACCGTCGGCGTCTTGGACGAGGACTTCGACGCCCGGGCGACCGAGGCGGCGCCCGCGGCAGGCTTGTCGAAGTTCGCCGAGCAGCCCGGCGTGCGCTCGGTCGAGTACGTCGTGCACGACGTCAGGACGAACACCGCGCGCAGGTAGTGGCCGAGCGTGTCGTAGCCGTTGGTCGCGGCGGCCTGGAAGTAGAGGAAGTCCATCAGCCGCTCGATGCCGCCGGAGGACTTCAGGCTGGTCAGCAGCGCCTCGAGGTTGCTCACCGTCGGCCGCGCCTGGTTGGCGAAGTCGCGCAGGTCGGTCGTGATCGGCTTGGCCTTGATCAGCGCCTGGTCGCCGACCACGGCGCTGTCGCCCAGCGACGTCAGCGCCGGCGTGCCCGCCTTGCTGAACGGCCCGAGCTGCTTGATGAAGCGGTTGATGTCCGGCGCGGCCGCGTTGAGGTCGGTGAGCACCGGCGTCATCTGGTCGGCCAGGCCGCCCAGGCGCTGCATCGTCGGCTTGAGCTGGCGCAGGAAGGAGGGGAACTTCTGGAGGCTGGCCTCGATGTCGCTGCGGCGCTGCGCCGAGGCGACCGCGGTCTTGTCGGCCTTGTCGATGAAGTCGGCGACCTTGGCCTTGTCGCGCGCCAGCGGCCGCAGGACCTCGTCGCCGTTCTTGGCCAGGTCGGCCAGCGTCCGGTTCTGGTCGGCGAGGATCGCGAGGACCTTGTCGGTCTGCTGGAGGGCCGGGTCGGCCTCCTTGATCGCCTGGCGCAGCTGGTCGCCGTTGGCCGCCAGGCCGGTGCCGAGCTCGTTGATGATGATCGACAGGCGCTGGCGGTAGGGCAACCGCATGATGTTGCCGACCAGGTCGATGTCGACCGGCTTGAGCGTCTGGGAGTCGGGCAGCAGGAACTCGCCCTTGCCGGCGCCCTTCTTGATCTCGTCGAGCTGGGGCGCGGCCGCGTCGCCCGGGGCTTTGGGCTGCGTCGGCGTGCACTCGACGTAGCGCTCGCCGATCAGCGACTGCGGCCGGATCGTGCAGGTCGCGTCCTTGCGGAAGTCCTTGAAGCCGGGCTCGGTGATGTCGAGCACGACCGCGGCCTTGTTCTCGGGCGTGACGTCGAGCGACGCGATCTTGCCGACCTTGACGCCGGAGATCTTGACGTCCTCGCCCGGGATGACCGTGAACGCGTTGCTGAAGATCGCGCGGACCTTGTAGTCGCCCTTGTGGTCGTCGCCGGCCCCCGTCCCGAAGATCACGAGGACGAGCGCGGCGGCGGCCAGCGCGGCGCTGACGGCGATGAGGCGGACGCGCATCATGGGCCGGGCGGGACGATGCTCGGATCGCAGTCCGAGCCCTCGGGGGCGTAGGGGTTGGAGCCGTCGGCGGCGGTCTGCGTGGCCGCGCCGGGGCAGCGCCGGATCTTGCCCGACTGCAGGCCGACCTGGCGGTCGGCGGGCTTGAGCGCGGTCAGCGCGCCGCCCGCCGGGTTGTCGGTGAACTGGAAGGCGTTGACGATCGGCGAGATGCGGGCGAAGTGGCCGTTGGCGTCGTAGTTGGCCGTGCTCTGGCCGAAGTCGCGGAACCAGCCGATCAGGTCCGGCGCGTAGGGCCGGATGAACTGCAGCACCGGCGTCCCCTGCTGCAGGCCCTTGATCGTGTGCTGGAAGGTCGGGGTCGCGACCCGGGTCAGCTGCGGCTGCTTCTTGAGCAGGTCGATCAGGTCGTTGCCGGCGCCCGGGCGGCTGATCAGCGTGCTGAGGTCGCGGATCGTCGGGCGCGCGTCGGTGACGAGCGGGCGCAGCTGCCGGAAGAACGGCGCGAGCTTCGGCGCGACCGGCTTGGAGGCGTTGACGAGCTGGTCGAGGTCGTCGAGCGTCGAGCGCAGGTTCACGAACGTCGTGTTGCCCTGGCGCAGGGTGCGCGGCAGCGCCTGCAGCGCCTGGTTGAGGGAGTCGCTCTCGGACGCGATCGCGCCGGACGCCGTGTTGGCGTTGGCGACCAGGCTGGAGACGTCGTTGCGGCGCTCGGCCAGCGCGGTCGTCGCGCGCGCCGTGTAGATGATGAAGTCCTGCAGCGACTGCTGGTCGCGGTCGAGCTCGTTGACCAGGCGCGAGGTCGTCGACAGCGTCGGGTTGAAGTACTTCAGCGCCTCGTTGGCCTTCGCGCCCTTGCCGTCGTACTGCTGCGAGGAGCCCTTGATGACGTCCTGCAGCGACTTGCGCGTCTTGGGGTCCAGCGTGTCGAAGAGCTGGTCGAGGTCGACCGACGTGGTCGTCTTGTCGAGGCCGAGCGTCGTGCCGTCATCCAGCTTGGCCGCCGAGTTGGGGCCGGGCGCGAGCGAGATGTAGCGGTTGGCGACGCCCGACAGCGAGCCGGAGCGGATCACCGCGGTCGTGCCCTGGTGCAGCGGCGCGTAGGGCTCGTCGACCTGGATGCGGACCTCGGCCAGGTTGTGGTCGCTGAGCTTGATGTCGGCGACGCGGCCGATGCGGCGCCCGCCGATCTGCACGTCGTTGTCCTTGACCAGCTGACCCGCGCTCTGGAAGACGAGCGTGTACTCGTGCTTGTTGCCGCCGGCCAGCAGCAGCACCGCCACGACGACGGCGACGCCGACCGCGCCGACCGCGAGACCGCGGGCGAGCGTCATCGACGCACCTCGACGGGCACGGCGGAAGCTGCGGGACAAGTAAGAGGGTGAGACAGGACCGTGTGGGGTTCGGTTCTGGCCGAGACCGGCCGATGATCTTCCAACTGAAGTGTTGAGACGATGTTGCGAACCGCCGGGGTGGTGCCCGGTGGCGCGCCGGAGCTCACTCCATGCCGAGTGGCCCCTGCGACTCGCCCGACAGGAACTGCCGGACGAACGCGTTTTCGGAGTTGAACAGCTCCTCCGCGGGACCGGACTCCACGATCCGGCCCTTCCACAGCACGCTGATGAACTCCGCCACGCGGCGGGCGCTCATGATGTCGTGCGTGATGACCGTGTAGGCCCCGCCGTTCTCCTCGTGGATCTCCTGGATCAGCTCGCACAGCAGCGCCGTGCGGACCGGGTCCAGGCCGGAGTCCGGCTCGTCGAAGAGCACGATGTTGGGGTCGAGGACCAGTGCCCGTGCGAACCCGGCGCGCTTGCGCATCCCCCCGGAGAGCTCGTTGGGCATCTTGTCGTAGGCCGAGCCGAGCCCGACCTCCTCGAGGCGCTTCTGGACGATCTCGAGGATCTCGTCCTCGGACTTGTCCGTGTGCTGGCGCAGCGGGAAGGCCACGTTGTCCAGCAGGTTCATCGAGCCGAACAGCGCACCGTCCTGGAACAGGACCCCGAACCGCTTGCGCATGTCGAACAGCTCGTCGTCGGTCATGTTCGGGACCGACTCGCCGTGGACGAGGACGTCGCCCTCGTCCGGGTACAGCAGGCCGACCATGTGCTTGATGCACACCGACTTCCCCGTGCCCGACGGGCCGAGGATCATGGAGATCTTGCCCTCCGGCAGGCCCATGTTCAGGCCGCGGAGGATCTTGTTGCGGCCGAAGGCCTTGTGGACGTCGACGAACTCGACGGCGTCCGGCACGCCCGTGGGGCGGTTGAGGCCGGTGTGCCACTTGTACTCGTCGTCGTCGCCCTCGCCGCCGCCCGTCGGCGGGGCCTCGCGGACGACCGCGGCGCGCGTGGGCGCGTCGTCGTCGGAGGCCAGCCGCTCGCGGTCGGGCGTCGTCACCGGGTCGGCGACGCGCTCGGCGCGCTCGGGCTCGCCCTCGTAGCCGTCCTCATAGGGATCGCGTGGTGTCTCGGACATGTTCGTATCAGCCTCCGATTGGCGCCCGTGGATTGGCGCCCCAGAACACCTGTGTTCCCAACATCCCGATGAGATGCACCAGAACGATGTTCATCACCATCGATTTTGCGGTGGCGGTACCCACGCCGACGGGTCCTCCGCCCGCGTGGTAGCCGTAGTAGCAGCCCACAAGGACGATGGCCGTGGCCATCACCATGCCCTTGATGACGCTGTACAGGAGGTCGGGTGGGTTCTGGAACATCCAGAAGATCAGCGAGAAGCCGCCTGAGCTCACCTCCCCGATCTGCTGCACGACCGCGAGGTAGCTGGCGAAGAAGCCGGCGCCGACCGCCGCCATGTACATGAAGGGCAGCACCAGCCAGGCGGCCAGCAGGCGCGTGGCGCAGAGGAAGAGCACGGAGTCGATGCCCATGACCTCGAGGGCGTCGATCTCGTCGGAGATCCGCATCGAGCCCAGCTCGGCGACGATGCCCGTGCCGACCTTGGCGGCCATCATGTAGCCGAAGCCGTAGGGCACGATCTCGCGCAGGTCGCACCAGGCGGCGAAGACGCCCGAGTACGCGGGGGCGCCCTGCGCGCGGGTGAAGTAGGCGCCCTCGATGCCGCACTGCAGGCCGACGATGAAGACCAGGCCCCAGATGACGATCGTCGAGCCGAGGATCAGCACGCCGCACTGGCGCAGCGTCTCGCCGAAGAAGTGCAGGACCCGCAGCGAGTAGACCTGCCCGAGGATCTTGCCGCTGAACTTCGCGATCTCGCCGAACGACGAGATCCACTCCTTGGGGAGTGCGAGCCAGCCGCCCATCTATCGGATCACCGTGATGTCGGGGTGCGTCGCCAGCAGGGTCTGGGTGAACACGTAGTTGAAGGCGAACACACCCAGGAACGTGATCACCACCGCCTGGTTGACGGCCTTGCCGACGCCCTCGGCGCCGCCGGAGGCCGTCATGCCCTTGTAACAGCAGACGATCGCCGTGATCGCCCCGAACATCGTGCATTTCAGCAGCGATCCCCAGAGGTCGGTCGTCGAGGCGTTCGTGAAGAAGGTGGCCCAGAACGGACCGAGCGGCGCGCCGTTGACCAGCGTCGCGATCAGGCCGCCGGTGATGCCGAAGATGATGGCGAAGATGTCGAACAGGCCCGTGACGAGCATCAGGGCCAGGAAGCGCGGGACGACGAGGTTCTTGACGGGGTCGACGCCCAGGACCTGGAGGGCGTCGAGCTCCTCGCGGATCTTGCGGGCGCCGAGGTCGGCGGTGATCGCCGTGCCCGCCACGCCGGCGACGATGATCGCGCAGACGAACGGCGCGAACTCACGGATGATCGCCAGGACGAAGAAGCCGCCGAGGCGGTCCAGCGCGCCGAAGAGGATCAGGAAGTTCGCGGCCTGCAGGCCCGGCGCGCCGTAGGAGACGGCGACGGTCGAGATCAGCAGCGGCAGCCAGCAGAGGCGCAGCGCGAACAGGAACTGGCCGACGAACTCGGACCCGTACGGGTACGGCGGACGGAGGGCAGACACCATCGTCTTCCCCGTCAGGATCATCATGTCGCCCACTTCTTCGAGCAGGCTCTTCGCCGGGGCGAATGCCCGGTCGGCAACGCTGCTGACCACGCGGTCTCGGACCTCTCCTCTTGCAACCCTCGGGCGAGCCTGGAACGCAGGCCTCCCGCACGGCGGCCAGTCTATGTGACTGTCGTCACGGCTGCCAACCGGGAACCGTGACGGCTCTGGGAAGTTCCACCTGCGCTGCGTGACACCTGCCTCTGGTACGTTCCCGCCGCAGTGGAGGGGTCCAGGAGAGCTCGGTCGTCCGTCGGCGTCGTCGCGATTCTCGCGGCGGCCGGTCTCGTCGCGGGCTGCGGCGGCGGTGAGCGCCAGGACAAGCACGAGCCGTCCGGCACGTTCAAGGTCGACGTCCTGGCGCACTCCTTCCCGGAGCGCCAGCGGCTGGCCGGTCCCGCGGTGATGAAGGTCGTCGTCCGCAACGCGGGCAACGCGACGATCCCGAACGTCGCGGTGACGGTCACCAGCGACGACGACGCCAAGGGCGGCGCGGGGTTCACGACGCGTTCCTCGGGCGCGGACCTCGCCGATCCGACGCGGCAGCTGTGGATCGTCGACAAGGGGCCGCGAGGCGGCGACACGGCCTACGTGTCGACCTGGGCCCTGGGCCCGCTGGCGGCGGGTCGTACGAAGACCTTCGAGTGGCACGTGACGCCGGTCGTGCCGGGCACGCACGTGCTGCGCTGGCACGTCGCCGCGGGGCTCAACGGCAAGGCCGTCGCGCGGACGGCCAACGGCGAGGACCCCGTCGGGACCTGGCGCGTGAACGTCTCGCGCAAGCCGGCGGCGGTGACGGTCGACCCCAAGACGGGCGACGTCGTCAACGCCGACGACGCGTCGAACTAGCGCCAGGCCGGCCGCCGTGAGCCGCGCCCAGGAGGACGTCAACCGGCGGATGCTCCGGGCGCGCGACGCGATCGACCGCGACTACGCCGGCCCGTTGGACGTCCGCGCGCTGGCGCGGATCGCGATCGTCTCCGAGGCCCACTTCATCCGCCAGTTCAAGGCGACCTTCGGCGAGACGCCTCACCGCTACCTGCAGCGGCGGCGCATCGAGCGGGCCATGGCCCTGCTGCGCGCCGGCGAGCTGTCGGTCAGCGAGATCTGCCTGGAGGTCGGCTTCACGAGCTTCGCGACGTTCAGCCGCACCTTCCGCGAGATCATCGGCGAGTCGCCCTCCGCGTTCCGCGAGCGCGGGCCGCTGCCCGACGTCCCGACGTGCTTCGCCAAGGCCTGGACGCGGCCGAGCAGTTTCGGAACAGCGCAGGGCCCGGCCCGACCCTAGGGTCGGGGCCATGTACTCCTCCATCAGGCAATCGCAGCTCTTCGTCCTCGACCAGGACGAGGCGCTGGACTTCTACGTCAACAAGCTCGGCTTCGAGGTCCACACCGACGCCGACCTCGGCTTCATGCGCTGGCTGACGGTCTGCCTCCCCGGCGACCGCTCGCGCCAGGTCCTGCTCGAGCGCCCCGGCCCGCCGGCCATGGACGAGGCGACGGCCGAGCAGGCCCGCGAGCTGCTGACCAAGGGCGCGGGCGGCGGCTGGCTGGCCCTGACCACCGACGACCCCTACAAGACCTACGAGACGCTCGTCGCCCGCGGCGTCGAGATCACCGACGAGCCGTCCGAGAAGCCCTACGGCGTCGACTTCGGCGTCCGCGACCCGTTCGGCAACAAGCTGCGGATCGGCAAGGTGACCGACGCATGATGTGCCTGGGCCCGCGCCCGGCGAGTCTGCGCTCGAGCTCGCCGAGCCCTCCACCAGGAACGTGGCGCCGTAAGGTGAGCCCGTGCTTCGATGGTGGCAGCGCGGGGCGATCTACCAGGTCTACCCGCGCTCGTTCTGCGATGCCGACGGCGACGGCATTGGCGACCTGCCGGGCGTGCTCGCGCGGCTCGATCATCTCGTAGCGCTCGGCGTCGAGGCGCTGTGGCTGTCGCCGTTCTACCGCTCCCCGATGGCCGACTTCGGCTATGACATCAGCGACTACGAGGACGTCGCTCCCGTCTTCGGCACGCTCGCGGACTTCGACGCGCTGCTGGAGGCCGCGCACGCTCGCGGCCTGCGCGTCGTCCTCGACTGGGTCCCGAACCACACCTCCGACCGGCACCCGTGGTTCACCGACCCCGCGCGACGCGGGTGGTACGTGTGGCGCGACCGGCCCAACGGCTGGCAGGCGCAGTTCCGTCGCGGCGGTCCGGCCTGGACGCGGGAGGAGGCGACCGGCGAGCTCTACCTGCACTCGTTCCTGCCCGAGCAGCCCGACCTCAACTGGGACGAGCCCGAGGTCGAGGCGGCGATGCACGACGTGCTGCGCTTCTGGCTGCGGCGCGGGGTCGACGGCTTCCGGATGGACGTCGTCTACCGCATCGCCAAGGACCCGCACCTGGGCGAGAACGAGCCCGGCCGCCGTCACGACCAGGACTGGGACAGCATGCAGCGCCGGCTCGCGGGCATCCGCGGCGTGCTGGAGGAGTTCGACGCCGACCGGCTGGCCGCCGGCGAGCTGCACCTCCCGACCCAGGCCGACGTCGCCCGCTACGTCAACTGGCCCGCCGGCCTGCACCTGGCCCACAACTTCCACTTCCTGGAGCTGCCGTGGTCGGCGGACGCCTTCCGGCGGTCGCTCGTCGAGTTCTACAACCTGCTCGAGCCGGCGGCCTGGCCCGCGTGGTGCCTCAACAACCATGACTACTCCCGCCTGGCCTCACGGCACGGCGAGCACGCCGTGCGGACCGCCGCCATGCTGCTGACCACGCTGCGCGGGACGCCGTTCCTCTATCAGGGCGAGGAGCTCGGCCTGCCCGACGTCCCGGTGACCGCGCAGCAGGTGGTCGACGTCGACGGGCGCGACCCCCAGCGCGCGCCGCTGCCGTGGGCGCCG
>JAOPZD010000500.1 GCA_025964295.1 Conexibacter sp. | reverse complement strand
GCGCGCTTGGGCGCGAGATCGCCGACAACACCGCGCCGGTCTCGGTCGCGCTGACCAGGCAGATGCTCTGGCGCATGCTCGGTGAGGCCCACCCGATGAACGCCCACCGCACCGACTCCCGCGCCGTGGCGAGCCGCCGGACCTCTGCGGACGCGAAGGAGGGTGTCGCGTCCTTCCTGGAGAAGCGGCCGGCCGACTTCCCCGACCGCGTGTCGGACGGACTGCCCGACGTCTGGGTCGGAGAGGAGGACCCGCCCGGGTGGTCGTGATGCAGGCGGAGGACGAAAGCAGCGGCAGGTCGTAGGAGACGGCCGAAAGCCCGTCTGGTGCCTGGCTGCTGCGGCGGGCTACTCGCCTTTGGGGGAGTAGCTCGCGCGGCCCCCGGAGGGCTTGTCGACCCTGATGGAGTCCTTGGGACGCAGTGGTGGCGACCTCGGGGTACCTGTTCATGCGGGCGTCCCGTCATCGTCGCAACGGCCGGCCGGCAGGGGGCCCTCCCCTGCAGGGGCGGGCAGCAGACTGCCACCCGCCCCTGGGAACTCGGTCAAGAGAAGTAACCGAGAGGCCGGTCCTCGCCCGCTTGGGGGAACGCGACGAGTGGCCGTGCCGTGAAGCGGAAGGGGGACCCGGATGCTCCACGGCGTGGACGGGCACACCGCATGTGTTGTTGGCGTGCCCAGTCACTGCTGCGTATATAAGGGCAGCACGCCAGGCGCCGAGGGCACGATCTCGGATAGGAGGACGACCGTGCGCGTTTTCTCCCTCCTGACCCGTCGGTCCAGACCGTGGGGTTTCCCGTCCCGATCCCAGCATGCGGGACTCGCTTGCGAGGCGCTTCGCAGATGACCATGGTTGATCCAGGCGTATGTCCGTTCTTCCTCCAGCTGCGCATCCCACCGGGCCGGTTCCTGCGGCGCTCCTCGCCGCGGCGGCGACCCCCTGCGCTGTCGCAATGGGTACCTTCGACGGTGTCCACCACGGGCATCGCGCCCTCGTGGCGGCCACCCACCGACTGGCCCGCTCGCGGGGCCTTGGCTGCGTCGTGGTCACCTTCTCCCCCCGGCCGGAGGCATACTTCCGGCCCGACACCGCACTGCCGGACATCTGCACCGTCGAGGATCGCGTGACCCGTCTGACGAGTGCGGGCGCGGACGCCGTCGTGGTCCTGCCCTTCTCCTCTGCGCTGGCGGCCATGCCCTGCGAGGAGTTCGTCCATCTCCTGAGGACGCACCTGCAGATGCAGCTGCTGTCGGTGGGGGCCGACTTCGCGCTCGGTCGCGATCGCGCCGGAACGCCCACCCGACTCCGGGAGCTCGGCTTGGACGTCTTCGAGCACGAGCTTCTGCCCAACGCCCTGGGTACGGCCAAGGCGAGCTCGACGAGCATCCGTCGGGCGATCGCGACCGGCATGCACAACCGTGCAGCGCTGGCTCAGGGCTGAGGGCGGTCCACCAGCAGCTCGCCCTGCAGGAGCCGCTCGGCCATGACAGCCTGCGCCGGTGGGCGCGACGGGACGCGAGGGTCCGGGCCGATCTGCCGGTAGAACACCTCGTGAGCCTGCGCGATGGGATCTCCTCCCGCGACGATGCTTCGCCCGGTCGGATCCCGAGCTTGATCCACCCGCTGCGCGAGCGTCCGGCGGCGACGATGCTCACGGGCGTGCCGCTCCCCTGCGACGGGCGAGCCACTTCGGCCGCGCACGCTTGAACGACCATCGCATGACGAACACGAGGGCCAGGAACACGACCACGCCGCCCGCAACCTGCAGCGTCGGGCTTATCCGCCGGCCGAAGAGCAGCAGCACGAGCGTCTGGAGCGCCACCGTCGGCATCATGCTCAGGAACAGCACGTGTGGTCGGTAGCCGCAGAAGTGCTCCCGTGCGCAGAGCTCCAGCGACGAGAGCGTGATCAACAGGAGTCCCGCACCGATCGCAACCGAGCCGCTGGCTCCCTGGATGGTCCCCACCATCAGCACGATCCCTCCTGTAACAAGCGCAAGCTCCGTCACCGGGATCGGGTGCCACAGCGCCGGAGGTCCGGCCGGCGGCTTTCCTGGCGTGGTCATCACCTGGCGCTCGGTGCCCCCCCGGCGCGGGGCGTTGGCGATCGTCGCGGCCGCTGCCCGGGCGACAGCCTCATCACGTTGTCTTGCGCGCTTTCCCATGTCTCACTCCGATCGCATCGACGCCAGTGCCTGGTCGTTTAGTACACGCGCGCGCGTGGCCGCCCGGTCTTGGGGGGCGGCGCGACGAGATCGCGGCCCGGCCCTGGCGGCGCGAGCATCCAGGACAGCGCAGAGCGTCGGGATCACGAGAATCGCCCCGGCCGCGCAGAGAAGCACTTCGACGGTCACGAGCAGACCGAACTGTCCCAGGACCTGGATGCGGCTGGCCGCCAGGACGAAGAACCCGGCGGCGACCGTGGCAGCAGAGACCGCGACGGCCGCCCCGACCTCGCGCTGGGTCCGGCGAGCAGCCTGCTGCGGCTGCATCCCGGACCGTCGGCGCTCGAGGTAACCGTGTTCCAGCAGCAGACCGAACTCCACTCCGACAGCGAGTACAAGGGGCTCGAGGCCAGCGCTCAGCGGCGAGAGCTTCACGTCGACAGCCCGAAGGAGCACGCTCGAGCACCCAGCGGCCAGCAGGGCCGGCAGCAGCGCCACCAACGCGCGCTGTGGACGGCGCGTGACCGCCAGCAGCAGCAAGCCGATGACGGCCGCTGCGATCAGCAGCGTCCATGGGCGACCGTCGCGCAAGTCGATGGCGCTCTCCGCCGCAGCGGCGGCAAGCCCGGCAGGCTCGACCCGGATCCCCGCCGGCGCATCAGCGAGCGCAGCGTCGATCCGTCCCAGCAACTCCCCCTGCTCCTGGACGGAGATCAACGGGATTCCGAAGCTCAGCTCGGCGACGGAGCGGTCTCGGCTGACCACGGCGTCGAGCAGGTAGCCCGGGATGACTCCGAGGAGCCTCCGCACGCCCTCGGCGTCGGGCACCTTGCCGGCGCTGGCACCCGTCAGGATCCCGGCCACATTCGGACCGGGCTGGAGACGCCCGTCGACGGCCAGCACGCGCGTCTGGGCCTGCTGCATCCAGGCGATCACCTGCGGCCTGGTGACGTCGCCCCCCGAGACGGCGATGCGCAACTGACCGTTCACGCCGAGCTCCTTCTGGAGCGCTTGGCCCGCGGCCAACTCATCCAAGCCGTGGGGGACGAGCTTGGCGATGTCCGACTGCAGCGGCGTGCCTCCGCTCACGGCGATGCCTGCCACCGTCAGCGGTACCGCAAGCATCAGCAGCGCGCGTCCCAGGCGGGCGGGCACCGCAACGGTCGGCAGCACCGGCGCGCGAGCCTTCCCGTTGTCCCCGATGATCAGCAGCGGTGGCGCGAGGAGAAGCACGACGAGCAGGCTGGTGGCCGTGCCGATCACCAACGTCCATCCGAGCCGGTCGAGCACCGGTACATTCCCGAGCGTGAGGGTCAGGAAACCCGCACACGTGCTCACCGCGGCGATGGTGAGCACGGGTCCCACCCCGTGCACGGCTGCGACAGCCGCCTCCTTCGGGGCGCGAAACGTCCGCTCGTGCCAGTACCGCGCCTGCACCTGCACCGCGTAGTCAAGGGCCAGGCCCAGGACCACGGGCAGCGCGGCGATCGTGGCGATCGACAACCCGAGCCCGGCGATCTCGGTCAACCCCGCTGTCACGACCGTCGCCACACCCGCGAGCAGGAGCGTGCGTAGGCGCCGGCGCCCGGACCGGAATCCCACCAGCAGCACCACGATCATGATCAGGATCGCGACCGGCGTCAGGTGAAGGAGCTCAACCCGGATCTCGTTCGATACCGCGGCAGCCAGAAGCGGGATGCCGGCGACCTGGAACGTGACCCCGGACACGTTGGTCTTGTCGGTCAGCCGCCGGATGTGCGCCCCGAGGCTGCGGGTCTCGGCGTCGGTGAGTCCCGCCTGCGGCCGCACGATGATCAGCGCGTGTTGCGCGGTGGGCAGCAGCCACCGCATCTGGGCCTTGGGCTCCGTGCCCGTGCCCAGGAACAACTGCTTGATGAAGTTGCGATTCCCGAACGAGGGAACGCCGACGGCGCCGAAGCGGACCATCAACTGCTGCTCGATCGCGGCCTGATCGGCTGCCGAGCGTGTACGGCTGGCGCCCAGCCGGTTGATCGTGCGTTCCATCTGCAGCAGCACCTGGTTGAGGAAGGTGCCGGGGCCGTAGACGGCCTGCACGCCCTCGAGCGCCATCAAGCGTCCTTCGAGGCCGAGCATCTGCCCCAACGCCCGCGGTGCCAGCAGCGCCTGCGTGTCGCCAGTGCCGGCGACGGTGATGGGCTCAGCTCCGAACGTGCGATCCAGGCTCTTGGTTGCGTGCGCGACCGAACCGTTCGGGTTCGTGAGCTGGTCGGCGGTCGGCACCGGACTGAGTCGCGCGGCCGCCAGCCCCATCGCCGCGACCACCGCCAGGCCGGTGAGGAGGAACAGCGCCGGGCTGGTTATCGAACGCGCGGTGAGGCCGGTGGCCCAACGTGACCACCGGGACGCACCGCGATGCATCACTTCCGCGGTTCCACGCGCTGGTAGTCGCCCCGGAACGGGACGTTCTTGCCGATGGTTCCCGGCGCCGGATACGGGTTCTTCTGGACACGGACAGCGTCGATGGCGACCGAACCTGCCTCCCCGAGCCGGTCGAGCGCCTGGCGCATCTGCGGGGAGAAGCCGGCGTACCCGTTGGGGTCGATGTGCAGCAGCAACCGGACACCGTGCCCGTTTGCGTCCTTGTAGGAGGTCATGCCTGCCTGGTTGGCGAAGAACGAGGCCAGGTCCCGGTCGTAGGGGGAGAGGAACGAGACGAGTGGATCGGCTTGCCGCAGCACGGCGTCGAGCCCTGGGATCGCGTCCTTCGTCGCGTTCGCGAACGGCTTGAGCTCGTCGAGCAGCGGACCGACGACCTTGATGAACGGCGCGAGCCGCAGCATCGCCTGGCGGGTGAAATCCGCAGCCGCCGGGAGGTCGCGCACGACCGGCTGCAGCTCCCGGAACCCGACGGTCATGTCCGCCACGACCGGCGTCGAGACCCGCGAGAACTCCTGCAGCCGAGTCACGCTCGTGCGAGTCTGCTGCAGGGTCGACGGCAGCTCCTTGAAGATCTTGCCAAGTGCGCGGTCACGTGTCGCAACGACCTCGGCCGTGCTCTTGGCGCTCGTCACGAGGCTCCGTAGGCTGGTGCCGCGCGAGGCGATCGCCTGCATCACCTGGCCGGTGTCGTCGATCAGCGCGCCGAACTCGTCGCGCTGGCGATCGAGAAGACCCATCACCGTTGCGCCGCTGACGACCGTCGGGCGCATCGCGGCGAACAGCCGGTTGATGTCGGTCGCCCGACCCGCCACGCCAGTGCCGAGCCCACTGATGGTGCGCTGGATGCCGGCCCGGGTGCGCTCGTCCAGCGACGAGAGGATCTCGTCCAGCTGGACCGACTCGCCCGCGCGATCCACCGGGATCGTGCCGCCGTCAGGCAGATCCCCCTGAGCCCGGTTGCCGGGCACGACCTCGAGGAAGTTCTCGCCGACGAGGGTTTTGGTACGCAGCAGCGTGGTGGCGTCGCGGTGCAGCGGCGCGTGATCCTTGTCGATCTCGACCTTCACGACCGCACGGGCACCGCGGTTCATGATGCTCGCCACCCGCCCGATCTTCACCCCGGCGGCACGGACGTCGGCGTTCTCCACCAACTGGAAGCCGTCGGGCAGGATGACGTTCGCCGTGTACGGCGAGGACAGGCGTCCCACCGTGCCGCCTGCGCCCTTGTAGAGACCGATGAACAGCACGAGGAAGACCGCGACGAAGACGAGGACGCCCAGGATCTTCCCGTACACGTTGTGGACGGTCATTGGCCCTTGCCTCCGGTCGTGCAGCTCGGCTGACGTGTGGCACCGGGGGCGCCCGCCGTCCCTGCTGTGCCGCTGACCGAGTCGACGCCGAAGGCGGACCGTGCCCGCGGGATCACGCCACCGGCGTCCTCGAACTTACCCAACGACATCGAGTTGGTGAAGAACGCCGACAGACGCTCGAGACACGGCGGAAACAACGCGGTGATGCGGTCGTACTTCGGGGTCTGCGGCACGAACTTCGCGGTCGCGGCGCGCAGCGAGCCCGCGGCCGGATCCAGGCTCGTGGCCAGCGGACGTAGTTTGCTGACGGGCGAGCGAAGGGCCAACAGGGCCGGCCTCGCGTCCTTGCCGAATCGATCCAGCGCGTCCAGGCCCAAGTCGAGGTGGTCCAGCACCGGGTCCAGCGACTTGAGCGCCGGGTCCAGTTCCCCTTCCATGGCACGGACGTTCGCGAACGTGGACCGCATCGTGGTCAGCGTGGGCGCGAGCTCTCGGACGGTCGCGGCCAGGTTCTGGTCGCCTCGCGCGAGCGCTCCGAGAGTGGCTTGTCCGTTGCTTACCAAGCTGGTCAAGTGCTTGTTGCGTTCGGCCAGCACGCCGGTCAGGTCGCCGAAGTTCGTGACCAGGCGACGCATCGCGGCCTTGCGACGGTCGATGACCTGCGTCGCGCGCTTGGCCATGTCCAGGAAAGGGACGGCGCTGGCGAACGCCGTGCGCAGCGACTGCCCACGGTCCTCCAGCCCTCGGCCCAGTTGGTCGAGCAGCGTCGCCATCCGGTCGCGGGTGGCGCTGTCGAGGGTGTTCATCACCCGCGCGATGTCGGCGGGCGACTCGGTCTGCTCACCGGGGATCACGGCATCTTCGGACAACTCGCCGGCCGCCGGCGTCCCACGCTCGATCGACACGTACATGTCCTGAAGCGGCGTTGAGGGGCGTAGCCGCATGCGCGCGTCCCTGTACAGACGCCCATACTTCGACTCGATCGACAGCGTGAGCTCGGGCCGCCCCTGGACAAGCTCGACCTTCTTGACGACCCCGACTTTCACGCCCGCGATCCGGACCTGCTGCGTCGGCGGCGTCACGCCTTTGACGTTGTCGAACGTCGCGCGCACGGTGTAGTAGCTCACCCACGGCCGCTGGAACGTCTGGTTGTGGAAGATGATCGCGGCGCTGGCGATGCCGCAGGCGATCAGCACACCGAACAGGATGAGTGGCCTGACGGAGCGCTGGAGCTCGAGCTTCAGGCGCTTGGTATCGATCTGGCGGTTCATCGACGCGACCTCACTTGCTGTGCTTCATGGTGGTTGAGCCCTGCAGCAGCCGGAAGAAGGCGGTGCAGTCCAAAAGCTGGTCCTTCTTCCCCGGGTCGAACACGCCGGTGGCGCAAGGCAGGCCGACGCCGCCCGCACCGGAGGCCAGACCCTGGAAGCGCAGATGCGTCCCCGCGCCGCCGAACTGACCGGCTGAGGAGGCCACGATGCTCGCTGTGGGGCCGAAGGTCTGGCCGTTCTCGATGCCGAGGCGGTTCTTCGCCTTCAGCCAGGGGACCAGCGTCCCGCCGGCCCGCGTGAGCGTGGGGTCAAGCCCGTCCATGAACTTCACGGTCGACGTGCTCGCCGGTCCGAGCGCGTCGAGGGCGCCCCGGAGTCGATCGGAGAGCGGCCGCAGATCCGCCAGCAGCGGGGTGGCTTCCACCAGAGCGGCGCCCGCGTTCCGCGTCGTCTCGTCGAGCCTGCGCAGCCCGGGCCGCGCCCGGCTCGCCACCGGGTCCAGCAGATCCAGCGTGGTCCGCAGCCGGACCATCGTCTGCCGGGTCTCGCGCAGGGTGGCGGGCGCGTGGCGCACAAACGAGCCCAGGGAAGCACGCTCTGCCGCGGTCACCCCGAACGTGATGTCCGCACCGTCCACCAGGCCGACGAGCTTCGCCTCGGAGGCGCCGAAGGCCGCCATCGTCTTGCGCGCGTTGTCCACCACCCGCCCGAGATCGCCGGTCCCCTGTCCACGGAGTGCATCCACGGCCGGGCCGACCGGCCGGATCGACGGCGCCAGGCGGTCAAGATTGCGGCCAGGGGCGCTCGAGTCGCGGAAGGCCGTGTCGAACTGGCGGAAGAACGTCTGGATCCCGCCGCGTCCGGTCTTGTCGAGCGGCGCAAGCAACTGGTCGAACTCGACCTGGGCCTCGGTCTGCTTGACCGGGATCGTGTCGCTGCCGAGCTTCGGCGCCGACGGCGAGCCCGGGTCCAGGTCCACGAACATGTTGCGGCCGAGCAGCGTCCGCCAGGAAACAGCAGCGTGCGCGTCCTGCTTGAGCGTGACCTCCTGGTCGCTGTCGATCTCCATCTTCACGATCGCCACATCGCGCGCGGCGTCACGCGTAACGCTCTTGACCTTGCCGACGTTCACGCCGCGTACGCGCACCGGGTAGCCGACACGGAGGTTCGGGGTACTCCGGAACTCGGCCTTGATCTCACTGCCGGCGTTCCAGAACGGAATGTCGCGCGTGAAGCCGACCGTCAGGGCGACGAGGACCGACCCGGCGGTCAGAGCCATGGTGACGGCCCCGTTGGTCATGTGCCGCGGACGGTGACGCCCAGGGCGCTGATCAAAGATCCGCGAGAGGAAGGTCTCCTTCGAGGGCTGGCTCATTTCACACGCTCCGTCGCAGCGACACAGGGGGCCGGATACGGGTTGTCTCCGACACCCGGTATCGCCTTGGGCTCGAGACCTTGCACCTGGCTCGGATTCGGCTTGGTGGCGTTCAGTCGGGTGTACTGACCGGCGGCGTCACCCCAGGCCGTCGCCTCCGCCCAGAAGAAGTACGCGTCCTTGACGTCGCACCCGCGCCGACCGAGCTCTTTGAGCGTCGGAAGCGACGCCTTCATCGTGTTGTCCAGCGACGGCAGAACCGGCTTGACGGCGTTCAGCAGGGCGAGCGTCGGTGATACGGCGCGCTCGGCCAGGCGCAACGTGGCCTGCAGGTCGCGCAGCGGCTTGCGACCGTCACGCAGCAGGTCGCTCGTACGCCGCAGCGCTGTCGGCGACAGCCGTAGCGTCGTCGTGGCCACGCGGGCGAAGTCGGCCGTCTGCGCCAGCAGCGCCTGAGCCTCAGGGAGCTGCGCGCGGAGGGCGTCGAGCGTCGACGGAGCCGCTTGGAGGGTCGCTCGTACCCCGGCGGCCTCATCGGAGAAGGGACGCAGCGCATCGGCGGACGGGGCGAACATCGCGGCGATGTCCTGGCGGACGGGGTCGGCCGCGGCTGCGGTCCCCGCGCTACCGGACACGAAGGTCGCGAGCGCTCCGTCGCGGTCATTGACGGCCTTGAGCGCTCCTGACATCGAGCGCAGGAACGGGCCGCCGCTCTTCAGGGACGTGTTGAGGTCTTCGCCGCGGCCGGCGAAGCCGGCGCCGAGCTTGCTCAACAGCACCTTGAGCTTGGCCCGCCGTCGCGTGTCGAAGACGCCCAAGGTGTCGTCGAGCGGTAGCGACGCCGAGGTCTGGCTGGCCTTGATGGTCTCGCCTTCCGCCAGTGGTCGCCCGCGTGTGCCCGGGGTCAGGTCGACGAAGCGCAGGCCGATCGCGCTGCGCGGTCGCACGCGGACCGTGGTGTCGGAAAGCAGCGGCCCGACGTCCTCGTACAACTGCAGGTCGACGATCGCCTTCCCGTCTTCGATGCGTGGTCGCAGCACCTGACCGATGAGTCGCCCGCCGACCCGGATCTGATAGTGCGAGACGAGGTTGTCGGCGCGGTTGAACTGCGCGCGCAGGGTGTAATACCCGCGGCCGGGTGTCCCGTCTGGAGCGGTGATGCCGACATAGATCAGGACGCTCGACACGACGATCGCCGCGACACCGACCAGCTGCAGGCCCTTGCGCTGGATGCCCCGGTGTTCTGATCTGTTGCTGTTCAAGCGCACGGTCTATCCCCCCAGGAGGTAGTCGAAGAGGCCCAGCGCGTCCTGGTCCCCCTTGCGGCCGCCGTCAGCCCCAGTTGCCGGGGCGGGCGGTACAAGCTTCTTGAGCACGCCGTCGACCGCGCCGACGACCTGCGGCAGGACTTCAGGCAGAACGGGAATCGTGGGGAGCTTGGGCGTCGTCTGTGCTGCCGGCGGTGCCGCAGGCGGTACCTTCGCCGGGCTCGCAGCGGGCTGCGACGGCCTGGCCTTCTTCACGGCCGACTTTCGCGCGATGGCGGGGTTGGGCAGCGAGAAGAAGTCCCGTCCCACGAACACCCGGTCGCGGAAGATGTGACCGATGCCGTCCTCCAACTGGGTGACGTTCGCCCAGTTGGTCGCCCAGCGGACGATGTTCTTGGCCCCGCCGTCGTCGAACGTGTCGACATTCGGCGACAGCGCCGTGGCGAAGGTGGACAGGCGATCGAGCGTCGGTCCTAGTCGCTTGACGGTCGGTGAGCCTTCAGTGCCGAGCCGGGTCAGTGCCGGGGCGACCTGGCGGGCGACGGCGAGCGTCTCTTTGGTGTCGTCGGCGAACGCCGGCAGCTGCTCGAGCGTCGAGGCCAGTGGCGCCGCCGTCCTGGTGAGGTTGGCGGCGGCCGGGCGCAGCGCCTGCGACGCGGCTCCGAGCTGACCGAGCGTGCCGCGTAACCGGCGAAGGGCCGCTGGGGCCGAGGCCACCGTGCGCTCAAGCCGCCGACGCTGACCGGCGGTCACCGCGAGCGCGTCGTCTGCGCTCTCCACGAAGCGGCCGAAGTCCTCCTTGCGACCGGCTACGGCGGCGAGCACGCGGTCGCCCTTGGCGACGAGGTCGTCAAGCTTCCCGGTGTCCTTGGCCATCTGGCTCAGAAAGTCCGACCCTTCGTCCATGGCGTGCGGCAGCACGCTCAGCAACTGGTTGAAGTCCGCGCCACGGCCGCCCATGGAGACGCCCGCCTCGTTGATCAGGATCCGCATGCGAGCACGCACCGATGGGTCGAGCGTGTTCAGGACGTCGTCGATCTCGACGGCAGTCCCCGTCTTGGAGTTGGGGATGACGGTGCCCGAGGGAACCGGTCGCTTCAAGTCACCGGGACGCAGGTCCACGTACTTCTCACCGAGCAGGTTCACCGGGCGCGAGCGGGCGGTGGCCCCTGCGCCGATCGGCCAGGCACCCTCGTCCATCTTCAGGGTGATCATGGCGGTGTCGTGCTTGGTCAGGTCGACCTTGACGACCTTGCCGGCGGGTGCCTCGGAGATCTTCACCTCGGAGTTCTTCCGTACACCGCCCGCGTCGGCGAACTCGACCTTGACGCGGTAGCCGTCGTCGCGGCCGGTGTAGAAGATCACCGCGACGGCCACCGCGATGAGGGCCAACGCGTACGGCACCATGCGCCGCGGCTGGATGGCTGCTGGCCTCATTTCCTGTCCTCCGGGTCCTTCGTGGGATCGAGCGCGTCGGGTCCGACGCCGCATTCGGGGATGAACCAGGGCTGGCCCACGTTCTGGCCGGGCGGCCGCGGGAACGCGTACGTCTGGCCTGCGAGCTTCCCGAAGGTGGCGCTGTCGATCGGAGGGGTGCTCGTCAGCGACGAGGCGCTGAAGAGCGCCTTCAGCCGGATGTAGTGACCGGTGTCGTCGAAGCCGGAGTTCATCGCGCCCCAGTTCCGGGTGGCGGCTGCCAACTCCGGTGCGTACGGACGGATGCAGCCGAGGACCGGCGCGAGGTCGTCGAGGATCGGTTTGACCCGCTTGGCGAAGGGCACGCCGACGGTCAGCAACCTCTTGACCTTCGGGGCGGTGGCGAGGCCCTGGCGCAGCAGCGACGTCACCCGCGGCGCCGTCGTGCGCAGCTCAGCCACGGCGGGCTGGGCCTGCCTGGCGAACACGCGCAGCCGGCGCGCCCCTGGCGCGGCATCCAGGACGGTGGCCTGCAGTCCTTCGACGCTCTTATCGAGCCGGGCGAGCGTCGTGCGCGTGGCGGCGAGGGTCCCCGGTGCCTGTTCGATGGACTGGCCCACCTCACGGGTGTTGGCGGCAAAGGTGGAGAACGTGAGCGAGGCCACGCTGATCAGGTCGGCGACCTGCGGCCCCCGTGACGCCAGTGCACGCGTCACCTCGTGCGTCTGGGTCAGCAGGCCCTTGAGGGCGTTCTGATCCGCCGACAGCTCCTGAAAGACGCCGCCGAGGCTGTCAAACGCCGGAGCCAGTGCCTTCAGGCCGGCGTTGAGCTTGCCGCCGCGGCCCTTGAGCGTTGTGGCCGAGCTCTCCGAGAGCGACTGCATATGGCTGCGGGACTCGCGGTCCATCATCCGGAAGACCTGGTCGAACTCGACCGGCGCACTCGTGTCCTGGATCTCGATCTGGCCGCCCTCCGGGATCGGGGGCGCGGACGAGTCCCCGGGCACGATGTCGATGCGGCGCGTGCCGTTGCCGGCCGTGGTCCCGAACCGCATCGTGACCTTCGTACCGCGGTGCAGCGGCCACGCGTCCTCGTCGCTGATGCCAAGGCCCACGATCGCCTGGCCATCGCTGTAGTCGACGCTTGAGACCTTGCCGATGTCCACCCCATTGGCCTGGACGTCGAGGCCGGGGACGATCGCCAGGGCCGTCGGGAAGACCGCTCGGACGTGGTGGTCCTGATGACGGGTCGACAGCACCCAGGCGAAGAAGGCCACGAGGGCGAGCACCATGATGATCGCCCAGGGCTTGCCGGCGATCCTGACGAGCCGCGAAGGCCGGGCGGCCGGAGCGGCGGGACGGCCAACAGATGGCATGGGAGTGTTCATCCTCACCCTCCGATCGGGAACCGGGAGTCAAGGCCCCAGAAGATCATCGTCGCCATCGTCGACGTGATGTTCACCGCGATCATGTTGAACATCATCGAGTTGGCCGTAGCCTTTCCGACGCCCACGGGTCCGCCCCTCGCGGTGTAGCCGTAGTAGAGGGCCACGATCAACACCGTCGTGGACATGAACATGCACTTGATGAGCACGAACAGGATGTCCACCGGGTTCTGGAGGCTCCAGTGCACGAGCTCCCACGCCCCCTGCGACACGTCTCCCAGTTGCAGGACGATGATCGCGAAGTGCCCGAGGTTGGTGAACGCCAGCCCCGTGATGATCAGGAACGGGAGCGCCATCCAGGCCGCCATCAGCCGAACGCCGATCAGGTACCGCATCGGATCGATCCCCGACGTCTCAAGGGCGTCGATCTCGTCGCTCGTACGCATCAGGCCGATCTCGGCCACCCAGCCCGCGCCGACCTTGGCGGCGAGGATGTAGTTGAACATGTACGGGGACATCTCGCGCGTCCCGCACATCGCGGTGAACGAGCCGGCGTATGCCGTCGCGCCGTAACCGCGAAGGGTGTAGACCGCCTCGGTGGCGCACATCGTGCCGACGATGAAGGTCATCGCCCAGATCAGCGCAGCCGAGCCCGCGACGATGATCCCGATCTGGCGCAGAATCTCGGCCGAGTAGCGGAAGCTGCGCGGCGCGATCGTCACCGCCTGGACCGCGAAGCGCCCCAGGTCCCCCGCGCTGTGGAGCGCGCCCTTCAGCGGGCCGGTGAATCCGGCGGCGGCGGCCTGCCCGATCGACGGGATGGTGGGACCCACGCCCATGGGGCGGGCGGCCCGGAGTGTTGAGGCTTCCATGCTCGCGTTCCCTAGTGAAGGTTGGAGGTTTCAGGGAAGGAGGCCAGCAACGTCGAGGTGGCGACGAAGTTCATGACCCAGATGCCGACGAACGACAGGACGACCGCGTGGTTGACGGCACGGCCGACGCCTTGGGCGCCGCCCTTGACGTTGAGGCCCATGTAGCAGCAGAACGTCGCGATGATCCAGCCAAAGCACGCCGACTTGCCGATGCTCCCCAGCAGGTCCGGCGTAGTGAAGTTCGAGTAGAACGTCGACAGAAACCCGGAAGTGGTCTCCTGGAAGACCACCACGGTCGCGAGCCCGCCGCCGATGACGCCGCACACCGCTGCGAAGACGAACAGCAGGGGTGTGATCAGCCCGATGGCGAGAAAGCGAGGCGCGACAAGTTCCCGGATCGGGTCAAGACCGAGGACGACGAGCGCGTCGAGCTCCTCGCGGACCTTCCGCGCCCCGAGGTCGGCCGTGATCGCAGTGCCGGCCACGCCGGCGACAAGCATCGCGTTGATCCAGGGCGCGAACTCGCGGACGCTCGCCATGACGAAGAACGCGCCCATGCGGTCCATCGTCCCGAAGATGTTGACGATGTGGCCGCCGGTCATACCCGGCGCGCCAAACCCGAATGCGACGTTGGCGATGGCCACCGGGATGAGGCAGCGCTTGACCGTGAGCCAGCACTGCTCGACGAACTCGCCACGCCAGCTGAAGGGCGGGGTGCAGATCGCCATCATGGCCCGGACGGCGAGCGTCACCAGGCCACCGATGAGCTCGAGCACGCCGCCTTCGGCGGCCTTTGGCGTCACGGGCGCAGGGGCCTCTATCCGGCCACCCGGGCGGATGACCGCTGGTCCAACGCGCTGCGCGCTCATGCGCGCCACCTGCCAGGCGGGGGCAACATGGGGCGATCATCACGAGGGCCTCAGGCCCTCGTATGGCCGGTCCAGACATCGCAGACGGATTGCGCAAATCGACTCCGCGAGTCCTGCTCTTTACGAAACGCAAGCATTGGCGGGCGAAGTCGAGCGCGCCCTCGCGGGCGCTCCCGTCAAACGACGCGAGCCCGCTCGCGCAGCGCGCGAGCGGGCTCGGAGGTCTCCGTGGCCGGAGATCAGTCCATCCTCAGCGGACCCGCAGACTCTCCGGCCAGCAACTGCCGGAGAACGGGTTGGGCGAGTCGTACGGGCCCTCCGCTCAGGGACGGTCTTCCGGTCGCGGATTCAGGGCCGGGTCCCATCGCACGAGCACATGCTCCGGGCCGCGCTGCGAGGTGTTGGGCGAGTACGGCAGCTTCTGGCCGGGAACGAGCTCCATGTGCGGCAGCCGGGCGCTGAGCTCTTCCAGCATGATCTTGATCTCAAGCTTCGCCAGGTGGTTGCCCATGCAGGTGTGGGCGCCCTTGCCGAAGGCGAGGTGCCGATTCGCGTTCGTGCGCCGCACGTCCAGGTCCTCGCCGTTCTCGAAGATGTCCTCATCGCGGTTGGCGGAGTTGATCGCTGCGTACACCAGCGCTCCTTCCGGGATCGTCACCCCTGAGATCTCGATGTCCTTGATGACCCGCTGCCGCCACGTCGGCACGCCGGTGTCGTGGCGCAGGATCTCGTCGACCGCGTTCGGGATCAGCTTTGGATCGTCGATGAGCGACTGCCACTGATCGCGATGGCGCAGCAGCGCCACGATCCCGCAGGAGGTCGTGTTGACCGTGGTCTCATGTCCGGCCATGACGATGTTCAGCGTGTAGGAGTCAAGCCACAACCGCTCCGCGGGGTCGCTGTCCATCACGCCCATCCTGCGCAGGTTGCGGACGGCCTCGCTGATCATGTCCTCCTGGGAATCGTCATCGAGGGAGCGCTGCGCGATCGATCGCGCCCACTGGCCGAAAGCTCCCATGCCGTGAGCGGTCTGGATCTGGATCTCCTCATCCGGGAAGCCCCAGAGGAAGACCGCCCACGGTCCCCGGAATCCCTTGACCATGCTCAGCTGCTCGTCCGGGACGCCCATCATGTGCAGGATCACGGCGCCGGGCACGTCGTAGATCATCTCGTCGACGATGTCCGCCTGGCCGTTCTTCACGATCGCGTCGAGCTTCTCGGTGACCTGACGGCGAATGAAGTCCCGGAGCTCCTGCACCTTGTTCACCGTGAACGGCGGCTGCGCAGCGCGGCGATGTTTCTTGTGCTCCTCGCCGTCCTCGTCGACGATCGACGGCGCAAGCACCAGTCCTGATTCCTGCATGATCTTGCTGGCCTCGGGGATCGGCTGGATGTTCGGAGCCAGCGCGGGATGGGCGCTCACATGCGTGCCACGATCGCCGAGCACGCGGTCGCAGTCGGCGTACCTGGTGAGCCAGTAGGCGTTGGTCTGTTCGTTGTAGAAGATCGGGGTGTTCTGACGGGCGTTCTGCCAGAACGCTTCGTTTTCGTGCTCGAACGGGTCGAAGTCGTTCACCACCGGAACGCCGTGCGCCGGGCCTGCGGGCTGCTCGATCGTGCTCATGCCCCGACCATCTCAACCTGCAGCCGGCGGGGTGCCCGTGGTTCGGCGATCAGGGACGAACGGGCCGTCAGGCGCGCGGGCCTCCGGACCCGGTGGACCCCGCGGGAAGGCTCGACCGCCGGGGGTCGAGCGCGTCGACAAGGCACGCGCCCTGCTTCAAGGGAAGGACACCATGGTTCAGTCAGGTCGTCACGCAACGCGCGCAGTTGCCGCAGCGGTCCGGTGGCCGCAGGTCAGTCCATCGTCAGCGGACCCGCAGACTCTCCGGCCAGAAACTGCCGGACGAACGGGTTGGGCGAGTCGAAGATCTCCTCTGCCGAGCCGGCCTCCACGATCCTTCCCCGCCACAGCAACGCCAAGTGCTCGCCGATGCGTCGGGCCGTCGCGATGTCGTGGGTGATGAGCAGGTACGTCCCGCCATGCTGGCGGTGCACCTGCTGGATGACGTCGCACAGCAGTGACGTGCGAACCGGATCAAGTCCCGAATCCGGCTCGTCGAACATGACGATGTCCGGCTCCATGACGAGCGCGCGAGCGAAGCCCGCGCGCTTGCGCATGCCGCCCGACAGCTGGTCGGGCATCTTCATCTCGAAGCCCGCAAGTCCCATCTCGGCCAGACGCATCTGGACCAGGTCGGTGATCTCGTCCTCGGTCATGCTCGTATGCTGCCGCAGCGGGAACGCGACGTTGTCGTAGAGGTTCATCGATCCGAACAGCGCGCCGTCCTGGAACAGGATCCCGAACTTGCGCCGCATGGCCAGGAGCTCGGACGTCTTGAGGTCCTGCACGTTCTGGCCGTGAACCAGCACCTCCCCGGAGTCCGGGTACAGCAGGCCGATGAGGTGCTTGATCAGCACGCTCTTGCCGGTGCCGGACGGCCCCAGGACCACCGAGATCGTTCCCTCCGGGATGCCAAGGCTGAGGCCACGCAGGACCGGCGTACCGCCGAACGCCTTGTGGACGTTCCTGGTCTGCATGCACCAGAAGTCGCCCGGGTCCTCCTCAGCGACCTCGATGCAGCCGCGGTGGTAGCCGTACTCATCCTCGGGATGCCACAGGTCACCGGCGGTGCCATTGGACTGTTGGATGGCCATCGCTCAGGCCTCCCGACCGTCGGACCCGACAGACTCATAGGTAGGACCGGCGTCGACCAGCTGCTCCAAGCCGCCTTTGGCGAACGCCCGCAGCACCGGGGTGACGCGGAGAAACTTGCGGACCGGCCCGCTGAAGTCGACGTTGCCGGTCGCGATGGCGAGCGGCAGCTGCAGATCACCCTGGATGAACCGCTGCAGGTCGGTCCGCGTGAAGAAGATCTCGATCTCCGCCGTGGTGTCGCTGCGCGCGTCGACCACCACGGGGTCGCGGTCGAGGAACAGGGTGGCCCACGGCCGGCCAACACCGTCGTCGGTCTCGCGCACGTACACCGTGACGACGGTCTCCGCACGTGAGGGCTGCTGGCTCGGGAGGCCGCGGCCGGCGGCGGCGAGCATGGCCTCCAGGTCGTCGAGCAGGGTTACGTCGTCGAGCAGTTCGGTCATCTCGTCGGCTCCGACATCGTCAGGGTTAAGAACGGCACACCGTGATCCTCGTCACCTGGGAGCCGGCGCGAGGCCAAGGTTCCTGATGGTTGCCGTGCACGGCGGAGCGGGCGTCGGTTCGTCCACGATGCTGGGATCCGCGGACCTGCGAATGATCTTCGACGCACTGTTCCGGCACGCGCGTCGGCGCGGGCCCTCCCGCTGTCCGAGGCGGACGCCCCTCAGGAACGCGCATCGAGGATGGCGATCCGCCGCGCGTCGAGGACGTAGCGGACGCGGTAGGCGAGACGCTGCAGAACGTCCTCGATCCCGATATCCGGGTCGGCGACGGGCAGCTGCCTGGTGATCGCCTCGAGCTCCTCGACCATGGTCCCCACCTCGCCGACCTTGCCGGTCACGTACTCGGGCACCTCCTCGTCGCGCAGCTCCCTCGCCAGCAGGCGCGCCGCAGCGTGGAGCTGGAGCGCGGCGCAGTCGCGGCGACCTTGGTCAAGGTCAAGCAGCCCGCGCAGCAGCAACTCGTCGGCGTCCAGGACGGCACGGTGTCCCTTGAGCATCGCGGCTACGACTTCGGACGGCGCGGTCTTCTCGTAGTACCCCAGCCTTGGCTCGGAGCTCGTAGCCGAAAAGGCGTACTCCCAGCCGGCGTGGCCGACGTCGCGGGGCGCGCCGTACCCGATGCGTACGGCCCGCGGGTCGCCCGGCATGATCTCGGCGAAGTACGGATCGCCGCACGCGGCGCGATGCGCGCGGATCGCCTGGTTGACGACCGCGATCGCCTCGCCGATCCACTGGCCCTGGCGCTCTGCATTGTCGCGGCATTCGCCGACCTCCGCCTTGACCGACGCAGCGTCGCCATGGCCGGCGGCCCGGACGTGGGTCGCGACGAAGACGGGAACCGGGGCCGGGCCTGTTGGGTCGACCGGCTTCCGGCTGCGCTTCATACCGCGCGGAAGGATCGGGGTGGCTCCGGCGGCGACGTCCAGCACCAGGACATCGAGCTCGGCCTGATCGCTGGTCGGGAAGCGCGCGTCCGGCGCAACGTTGGCCACGACGTAGCGGCCGGCAGCCGGTCCGAGCGCGTGGGTGAACTCGAGCTGGACGAAGGCCAGCCGGTCCGGGCGGTCCCTCACCGCCGCGGCGCGGACGTCCGTCGAACCGTCAGCCCATCGTTCTCTGCGCGCCATGCGGCGACCGTAGCCCGTTCGGAACCGGGCGGCTGGCCTTGTCTGGCTTACCGGGACAACCGACGAGAGTGCCCATTTCGCCGCCGCGCGCGTCCTGGCCGGATTCCCATAGCCGGGCGCAGCCGCACCGCCGGAGCGCGCCGGTCCCAGATGCCGGGATCGCACGCATGCAGCCGCCGACGTGCCCACATACTCGCCCTACCCGTTCGACGAGCGGGCGCCCGAAGACGTGTGCCAGCCGGCCTCCACACGGCTTCGGGCGCCCGCCAACTCCTAGAGGAAGGTTCAACCAGTGATCCGTCACAGCATCGCTCAGCTCGCGCACGTCGAGCTGCTCTCCGCCAAGCCGGCGGAGACCGAGGAGTTCTTCACGAAGCTCCTCGGCATGCAGGTCACCCACCGCGAGGGCCAGTCCTCCTACCTCCGCGCCTATCAGGACACGTACCACCACAGCATCATCGTCACCGAGGCTCCCGACGCGGGACTCGGTCATGCCGCCTGGCGGACCAACAGCCCTGAGGACGTCGACCAGATCGCCGAGTCGATCGGCGGAACGGGCTACGGCACCGGATGGCTCGAGGCCGGCATCGGCCACGGCCGCGCCTACACCTTCACGACGCCGGATGGTCACAAGCAGGAGGTCTTCTGGGACGTCGAGCGCTACGTGCCGACGGAGGACGAGCGGTCGATGGTCGCAAGCGCGGTCCAGAAGCGGCCGCTGCACGGCAACCCGGTCCGCCGCATCGACCACCTCAACCTCATGGCCGCCGACATGGTGGCCACGTCGAAGTTCTACCAGGAGCACCTGTCCTTCAAGGTGCGCGAGAAGATCGAGATGCCCGACGGCGACCTCGGCCACTGGCTCTCGGTCAGCCCCCTGCCGCATGAGGTCGCGATCATGCAGGACATGACCGGCACGCCCGGTCGCCTGCACCACGTGGCCATGTGGTACGGCGACAACACCCACCTCAACGACTGCGCCGAGACGCTGCGTGACCACGGCGTCTTCATCGAGGCCGGCCCGTCCAAGCACGGCATCACGCAGTCGCCGTTCATGTACGTCCACGAGCCCGGCGGCAACCGCGTCGAGCTGTTCGGCGCCCCCGGGTACATGGTCTTGGAGCCCGACTGGGAGCCCCGCGTCTGGACGCCGGAGAACCTCGCGGTCGGCGGGTCGATGTACGGCCTCGAGCTGCCGGCGACGTTCTTCGCCTACGGCACGCCAAACGTCGACATCGATGAGTCCTCGCTGACGGCGGGCTTCCGCCACGAGGCACCGGTGCAGGTGCCCGTCTCCTGATCGGCCTGGCATTCAGCGCGGAGCTCCGCGCCTGACGTACCGAGCGGTCGCCTCCGGGCGGCCGCTCTGCGTTCCGGGAGGCCGCGGACCTGCCCGCGCCGGTCGTCCTGACCGGGCTGGCGGTAACCGGCGCAGAACGTCCGCCCGGCGGTCACGTGCCGCATCCCTCGGCCGCCTCCGCGGCGCCGCCTGCGGCCGACGTGGTCTCTTCGCGTGCAGGCAGCCCTTTCGCGGGCCACGGCCCACTCGCGACGCGAGCGTTCAGCTCGGCGCCGACGAGTCGCTGAGCAACTCTCCGCCGCGGCCGACATGCTGCTTCTCGAGTTCGAAGATGTGCACGCCGACGCGCTCGAGCGGAACGTCGAGCGCCTCGGCCGTCGCCTCCGAGACGCCTCGGGCCAGGGCGCGGAGTTCTTCCGGCGAACGGCCCGCGACAAGACGGATTGAAATGAGCGGCACGACGATGGCCCGCCGCTACTGCAGTTCGGAGCGGTGGCGGAGGATCACCGCGCGCGGCTCGGTGAAGAACTCACGGGAGTATGAGCCGCCCTCGCGCCCGACGCCGCTGGAGCCGGTGCCCCCGAACGGCTCACGCAGGTCGCGGTCGAAGAAGCAGTTGACCCACAGGGTCCCCGTCTCCCACTGGCGTGCCATGGCGTGCGCGCGATCGAGATTGTTGGTCCACAGCATCCCGGCGAGCCCGAACTCGGAGTCGTTGGCGATGCGCAGCGCGTCACGCTCATCTTCAAACGGAATGATCATCTGGACGGGTCCGAAGATCTCGTCGCGGGATGAGCGCATCTGGTTGTTCATCGACCCGAGGACCGTGGCCGGAAAGTGCAGCGGGCCGGCGGTCGTCGTCGGGTGGCCGCCGCACAGCAGTTCGCCGCCCTCCTCCTGCGCGAGGTCGACGTAGGCTTGGACCTTCTCCAGATGCGCGGGCTCGATGAGTGGGCCGATGTCGGTCGCCAGGTCCTTGGGGTCCCCCACCCGCATCGCGCGCGCACGCTCAACGAACCGTGCGGTGAACTCGTCGAGGATGGAACGCTGGACGAGCAGCCGCGAGCCGGCGAGGCACATCGCGCCGTTGTTGGAGAAGATCGCGCGGAGGGAGCCTTCAAGCGCCACATCCAGGTCGGCGTCGGCGAACACGACGTTGGCGGACCGGCCGCCGAGCTCGAAGCTCACGGGCGTGAGGTTGCGTGCCGCGGCGCCCATGATGGCCTTCCCGGTCGCGCTCGCGCCGGTGAACGTGATGCGATCCACGCGCGGATCTGACGTCAGCGCTTCGCCGACCTCCCCGGGCCCGAAGCCGTGCACCACGTTGAGCACGCCCTCGGGCAGGCCGGCCTCGAGCGCCAACTCGGCGAGGCGGGTTGCCGTCGACGGTGTCTGCTCCGCCGGCTTGAGGACGACCGTGTCGCCGAAGGCGAGGGCCGGCGCGATCTTCCAGGTCGACAGCATGAGCGGGAGGTTCCACGGACTGATCGCCACCACGACGCCGGCCGGCGGGTAGAGCACGTAGGAGAGCCGGCCATCGCTCGAATAGGACTCGTTCGCCGCGAGGTCTGCGTAGTCGGCGAAGAACCTGAAGTTCGCCGCGGCGCGCTGGACGTCGTAGTGGATCGTGTGGGCGAGCGGCCGCCCGGTGTCGCGCGTCTCGAGCAGAGCGAGCTCATCGACGTGCTCCTCGAGCAGATCGGCGAGGCGATGCAGGATCTTCGCGCGCTCGCCGGTGCTCATGCGCGGCCACGGGCCCTCGTCGAACGCCCGGCGGGCGACGCTGACGGCCAGCTTGGCGTCGTCCACGGTGCCGCGAGGTGCGACGACGACCACTGACCCGTCGTGCGGGTCGATGCTCTCGAACGTCTCGCCGTTGGTACTGGACAGGAACTCGCCACCGATCACATGAGTGATCTCTGGGGCCGTGGGCGATGCGTCAGCGAGGGTCACAGTCGCGAGATTAGGTCGCGCTGCGAGCTCCCGCTCGGCCCGTCCGAGCATGCCGTACGGAAGCAAAACGAGGAGGTCACCACCTCCGCATGGCAGGACTGGAGCCTCGCCCGGGATCGCAGGCGACGGCAGCGATCGAGAACAAAAAAAGGACGGGCGCCCGCAATGCGGGCGCCCGTCCGGAGCGCGCTCGTGTGGGCGGCGCTACATCCAGTGCACGTCGTCGCGCACGAGCTCCAGCGCCCGGAACCCACCGGTGTAGAAGACGAGCGGATCGCCGTCCCCATACCAGAGGCCGTCGACATGGCCCACGTGCAACGTGTGGTCCCCGGCGGCATGGGAGTCGTACACCGTGCACGCCAGGTGCGCGAGCGCGTCCTCGAGGAACGGCACGCCGCCGCGCCAGTGGAACGAGACTTCCTCGTCCATGGGCCGTCCCGCGAAATGCATCGAGTGCGGCTCCTGCGCCTTGCACAGGATCGAGACGCCGTAGCGCCCGTTCTCCCGGATCATCGCGTCCATCCGCGCCTTGCGGGCTATCGACACAAGCACGAGCGGCGGGTCGAGGGACACGGACGTGAACGCGTTGGCGGTCATGCCGTGGACCTCGGCCCCGTGGCCCTCGCCGTCAGCGGTCGTGACGATCGTCACGCCGCTGACGAACCGGCTCAGCGCCTTGCGCATGGCCCAGCCCGTGACCAGGCCGTCCTCGTATGAGGTCTCGATGTCCCGGTGTTTGCTCATCGACAAGACGTCCGGTCGCGGGTGGTTAGTGCCGGCCGAACGTGATGCTCAGGTCGTCCGGGTTGATGAGGTCCGGACGTGTCCAGCCGTCCAGGTCGTAGTCCGCCATGCAGTCCTCGGCGAAGCCCTCCAGCTTGGCCGTGGTGCCGGTGGCCTGGTGGAACCCGAGCGTCTGGAACCGCACCGCCTCGTGGTCACCGCCGTAGTTGCGCTCGTAGAGCTCGTGACGTCCACCGAACTCGGTGCCGACCGCGTCCCACAGCAGCTTCAGCAGCTTCACCCGGTCCACGGCCTGGATCCCGTTGGACCCGCGGACGTACTTGTCCAGATAGGGCCGCATCTCGGGGTTCTTCCAGTCCGAGGCGTGCGAGTTGAGGTAGATCAGGCCCGACCCGAGGGTCTGCTCGATGATTTCCTTCACCCGCGGGTAGCCCACACCCATGAATGTGCGGTACGCCAGGCCGTAGGACGTGTTCGGCTGAACGCTGCCGCCGACCCACTCGTCGGGGGACTTGGCCATCGCGTCCGACAGCGCCCAGAACATGTCGCGCCAGTTGAGGATCTCGCCGATCTGCGTCTGGACCCCGCGGAACTCCGAGGAGCCCGTGCACTTGACGGCCTTCAGGACGCAGCCCGCGATGAAGTCGAGCTTGACCGCCAGTCGGGTGCAGCCGTGGAAGGTGAACCGGGGCAGGAAGCCCGAGCCCATCAAGAACTGGTTGGCGGCCTCGGCGTCGTAGATGAAGACGTTCTCCCAGGGGACCAGGATCTTGTCCATGATCATGATCGCGTCGTTCTCGTCCGCCCTGCTCGAGAGCGGGTAGTCGAACGGCGACCCCATGACGGCCGCCGACATCTCGTAGGAGGCGCGCGAGAACAGCTTCAGGCCGGGGGTGTTCATCGGGACGGTGAAGACGACGCCAAAGCGCTTGTCCTTCACCGGGAGTCCGTAGTGCGCGACGAAGTTCGCGTTCGTGAGGGCCGACCCCGTGGCCACGACCTTCGCGCCGGAGACGATGAGGCCGTTGTCCGTCTCGTCCTCGACGTGGACGCACACGTCGGAAGTCTCGTCGGCCGCCTTGTGGCGGTCGATCGGCGGATGCACGATCGCGTGGTTGAGGTACAGCATGCGCTCCTGCGTGTCCTTGTACCAGCGCTTCGCGTTCGCCTGGTAGGGCGAGTAGAAGTCGGCGTTGGCGCCAAGCGTTCCGAGGAACGCCGCCTTGTAGTCAGGGGTACGCCCCATCCAGCCGTACACCTGTCGCTGCCAGGTGGCGATGGCGTCGCGGCCCAGGACAAGGTCCTCCGACGAGTACGCGGTCTTGAAGAACGGGTGGGTGAAGCCGCCGTTGCCGGTGTCGGTCGGCACGCTGAGGACGCCCTCGGCCTCGGGCTTGTGCATCGCGTCGTACAGCGCCGCAATCGAGCGAGCGCTGTTGCGGAACGCCGGATGCTTGGTGACATCCTCGACCTTCTCGCCGTAGATGTAGACCTCACGGCCATCCTGCAGCGAATCGAGGTACTCGTCACCCGTCATGGGCCGCACGCTGTTGGGCGTGCCCGTGCCCGTGTCCTGGGTGGTCGGTGGAACTTCGGTGGTAGACAAGACTTCTCCTCGCCTTCAATGGTCGTGCACCGGGTGGCGCCTTTTCAGACTTGAGCGAGTGTTCTCCACGGTCACGCCCGGCGTGACGCGAGTCTTCGTTATGCGGACGAGGGGTCAAAACACGCACTGGATCGCCCGAGCGCTTGGACGCGGACGCGGCGCCCTCGCCACGCCGGTTCCCGGCGATCCGGGCAAATCCCGATACCTGGGACTGCCCGTGCAGAGCGCCATGGCGATGGCGATATTGATCCTCGGCAGGCTTATCGCGGCGCTACCAGCGAGTGTCTGTTCAGCCGTGCGTCGCAGGTCCGCAGAGGGGTCAACGGAGAGGGCCACATGTCATCGCTCAGCACCATCAAGAAGATCGGTCCGGTCCTGGACCTGTTCACCGCCGAGAAGGCGCAGTGGCGGATGACGGACATCGCGCGCGCCCTGGATATGCCGAAGTCCAGCGCGCACACGCTCGTCACGACGTTGGCCGAGGTCGGGCTGCTGTCGGTCGGGCCCGACGGTCAGTATCGGCTGGGGTGGAATCTGCTGAGCCTCAGCGAACGCATGCGGGCCGGCGTCGAGTTCCGCCAGCACGCCCTCCCTCACATGCAGCACCTCAGCCGCGAGCTCAACGAGACCGTCCTGCTCGCGGTCCTCGATCGCAGCGACGTGGTGTACATCGAACGCGTTGAGGGAACCCATCCGATGGTTCGCCTTGCCGGCGTCCGCGTCGGTGCGCGCCTGCGCGCACACGTCACCGGCGTGGGCAAGGTCCTGCTCGCCAATCGCGCTCCGGCCGAGGTGCGCGCGCTGCTCGAGACGTCGGGAATGAAACCGATGACGAAGCGCTCCATCACCTCGATTTCCGAGTTCGAGAAGTCGCTCGTCACGGTGCGCGCCCAGGGCGTTGCCTTCGACCTGTGCGAGGTCGTCCCGGACGTCGCCTGCATCGCCGCGCCGATCACCGATCGCTACGGGACGGTCATCGCGGGTGTCAGCGTCAGCATCCCGGCCTACCGGTTCCCCAAGGAGCGTGGGCCGCTGATCCACCAGCTGAAGTTCACCGCGTCGCGTATCTCCGACGCGATCGCCACCGCTGCGGAGCACGAGCCCAAGCGTGCGCGCCCGTTCATCACGGTGACCACGCCGGCACCTGCGGTGCAGCCGACGACCGCCTCGCACGGCGCCGCGAACTGAGGTCGCCCTCCCCGCGGGTACTCGTACCCGCGGGAGTCGCCCCCGTTGCTCAGGACCGGTCGCCGTTCAGGGCGTCCAGCGCCTCAGCGCGCACGAGCGGGTCCGGGTCGCAACCAAGGCGCTCCGCCTGGACGCGCTCGCCGATCCGCGCCAGGCCACGCGCCGCGGTGGCGCGGACCAGCGAAGCATCGTCGTCGGCTGCTCGGAGGAGCAACTCCGGCGCGCGGTCGTCGCCCGAGTTGGCCAGGACGATCAGCGCGTTCCGCACGACGCGAGCCCGTCCGAGTCGCTCGAACGCGCTGTCGGCGAAGCGCCGGGAGAACTCCGCGGCGGAAAGGTCGACGAGATCGTCGAGCCGCGGATGCACGAGTTCCGGGTCCGGCGTGAACGCCTCCCATGCCCACTCGGCGCGCTCGGGTCGCCAGTTCCACGGGCACACGTCCTGGCAGGCGTCACACCCCAGAAGCCAGGTGCCGATCCCGTCCCACATGTCGGCCGGGATCAGACCCTGGTGGGTGGTCGTCCAGAACGACACGCAGCGATTGAGATCGATGCGACGGTCGCCGATCAGCGCGTCGGTCGGACAGGTGTCGACGCAGCGCCTGCAACTGCCACACCGGTCGGGGTGCGGCGCGGACGCCGGCACGTCGAACGGCAGGTCCGTCAGCAGGGCGGCCAACGTGATGCGCGTGCCAAGCTGCGGGTTGATCGGCATTGCGTTGCGCCCGCGCCAGAAGCGCCCGGAGCTGACGGCATAGAGGTTGCCGGGAAGCGGCCCCTGGTCGACGTAGTCGCGCGTTCGGACGCCGAGGTCTTGGGCATGGGCCTTCAGCGCGTCGATGCTCGGCTCCAGCAGGCGCTTGAGGAAGAACGGCTCGGGCTCCTTGACCCAGAAGCGCCGCGCGACCTGACCCGAGCGGAGCCCGTCAGGTGGTGCGCCGGGGTCTGGGTACGCCTGCGGGACGGCCAGCACCATGACGCTCTGCGCCCAGCTGAACCGCTCCTGTGGATCAAGGCGCGTCTGCAGCCCACGGGCGAGCTGGCCGACACCAGCGTTGCGGTGCTCGTCGATCCACTGCACATAGCTCTCGCGCCACGCCTCCGGGAGCCCGACCGCCGCCCACGAGACGACGAAGCCGTGGCGCTCGGCCTCGCGCTGCAGGCCAGCCGCGCCATCCCCGGATGGCCGCGGGAGCGCAGCCAGGGGCGGGAGAGCGTGCGGCCGGTCGAGCGTGGGCCCCATCCATCACCACGCGGTGTCGGGAAGGATGAGGTCGCCGATCCGGCCGACCGCGTAGACGTATGCGACGTCGAGCAGCATCGTGACCGTCGCGAGCTCCTCCTCGTCGCGGGGTGCGAACACGATGAGGCTCTGCGGTGGTAGTGCTCCGGCCATGTACCGGGCCAAGGGGTGCACAACGGCCCAGCCGCGATCAAGGACGATCTGCCCGCAATCCGGATCGAGGTTCACCTGCGTGCTCCCCTCGTCCCGGATGATCGCGAACTCGCGGCGATGGACGAAGCACTCCGGCTTGCCCTTGGCAAGGCTCTCGTCGAGGTTCAGCGCGACGCCCGGAACCGACATCGCCGTCCGCGCGACCGTGACGCTCGGCAGCTGTGAGCCGTTGTTGATCAGTCGCGCGCGAAGCTCGTCCGTGGAGGTGTCCTGCGTCTGGAGAGAGGGATACTGCACCGCGACGTCCGGCCTGGTGCCCGTCCGCGACGCGAGTTCGAGCAGCGCCTCGGGAATGAACTGAGAGGTTTGGGGCATCGGGATACCTATCCAAACGGATCGAAGTGGATGCGGCTCATCTGGACGCCGGCGTCACGAAGGAGCGCGAGGGCGGCGTTGACCATCGGCGGGGGGCCGGCGACGTAGTACCGCAGGTCGGCCCACTCTCCGGGAAGATGCTGGTTGAGCACGCCAGTGACGTATCCCTCTGCGCCCGCCCACCCCTCGGCCGGGCGCTCGACCACCGGAACGAGCCTGACGTCCAGGGCGGTGCAGATCGCGTCGAGGTCCTCGATCAGCACCAGCTCGTCGTCCACGGGCGCGCCGTACAGCAGGCACGACCCGGCGGCCTCTCGAGAACCGGTGGCTACCAGGCCGCGGAGCATCGAGATGATCGGCCCGATGCCCGTACCGCCGGCGACGAACACCGGAACCTGGTCGCTGGCCCGGTGGTACGCCGCGCCGTACGGCAGCTCCATCTGGACCACAGCGCCGGGAGCCAGGCCGAAGAGGCTGTCGGTGCCCGCGCCGCCGGGGTAGTGCTTGACCACGAACTCGATTTCCGTCGCGCCCGGCAGCGAGCTCATCGAGTACGCCCGACGAACCCCCGGCTCCGGCTCGAGGATCGCGTACTGCCCGGGCCGGAAGACCGCCGGCTCGTCGATGGCGAACCGCAGCAGGCGGATTCCCGTACCGATCTGGTCGCACGCGGTGAGCGTCGCCTGGTGGTCGGCGGTCGGCAGATCCTCGCGCTCGCCGATGTCTCGCGAGGTCTTGATGACGAGGTCCGACACGGCGCACGACTGGCAGGCCAGGATGCGTGAGCGTCGATGGTCCTGCGGCTTGAGGGCCGGCGCCTCGGCGAACAACGACCGCACCTCGCCTTCGACCAGCGTGACCTTGCAGGTCGCGCAGCTCCCCCAGCCGCACTCGAACGGCAGCCAGACCCCGGCCCGGCGCGCAGCGGCCATGAGCGGCTCATCGCTGCGCGCGGGGAAGGCGACGCCGGCCGGTTCCACCGAGACGGTGTGAACGGCCACCTCCGGGGTCACGGCCGTCGCGCTCACGCCAGGCCACACTCCGCAGCGAGGCTGTGGGAGCGCTCTGTCGCCTCGTCGCGGACCGTCGCCGCGTCGGCCGGCACCGGAGCGGTGGCGTAGAGCGCGCTGAGCCCTTCGATGGCGGCATCGGCCAGGGGCTGCCACTTCTGCACCCACCCGCCGACCACGTTGCGCAGCTCGGGGTCCTTGTCCGCCGCGTAGGTGAACAGCGAGCCGGCCGTCGCGCGGTGGCGATCCTCGTCGCGCCGGAACTCGTCGGTGAGCGACGCGAGGACCTCGTCCCCGTTGGACCGCGCCAAGTGCCCGAGCTGCTCGTTGAACAGGGCGTCGACCGCCGGCTTGGCGACGAACCCGAGCACCGCGAACGCCTCACCCCAGTCGTACGCGATGAGCGCCTTCTCGAGGAGCTCGCGCATCGGCTGCCAGTGCTCGTCGTCCTCCCAGATGCCGCGGGTGTGTGCACTGTCGGCGAGCTCTTGGAAGTGGTCGAGCGAGAGCGCCTTGGACAGGTAGGCGTTGCGCTGCACGCGGCGCATCTCGTCGCCACCCTGGAAGTGGTAGGCGATCGTCTGGTAGGACGACGGAGCCATCTGGCTCACGTACACCGACATCATCTGCAGGATGTGGCCGGTGTAGCGGCTCGGCATGTACAGCCGGTCCAGCGTCCGTACCCAGGCCGGGTCCAGCGTGGCGTAGTAGTCGCGGGACTCGTAACCCTCGATGAGCGTGTCCACGTAGGTTTCGCGGGCCTTCTGACGCTCGACGTAAGAGCGGTACGTCAGCTTGGACGGGTCGCGCCACGCGTCCCAGTCGTCGACCTGGAATGGCGAGTTCTCCCGGTTCTTCAGATACCAGACGTTGAGCGGCGCCCGCGGGTCCAGCTCGAACGGCACGGGCTCACGACGGAAGTGGTAGTTCAGGCCGTGGGACACGACCTCGTATTCGCTCGGCTTGCGGCGCTGGTCGCCCAGGAGAGACCAGGTCTTGCTGCGGGTTCGCTTGCTGCGATCCGTGGAAATCGTCATCGGTTTCTCCTACTCGTTCTCGAGGTAGAAGACGATCTCGTCGTCTCCCAACATGTTGATGCGCCCGCTGAAGCTCGCCAGCGTCTGCTCGAACTCCGACAACATGAACGGACGACCCAGCGTCGCCTCGATCGTCTTACCCGTGAGCCGTAGCCGGCCCTCGGCGTGGACCCGAAAGTACCCCTCGCGATCTTCGAGGTGCAGCTCGATGCCCGGGTTGTCGATGTCGGCCGCGTCGATCACGGCTTCGTACATCTCGCGGTCGTTGAGGACCGGCCCAACGAGTTTCTTGCGGAGTGTCTCCGTCATCGTCCTCAGTCCTCTTCCTTGCTTTGGTGGTAGCGATCGCGATCGCCTTCGGGGTACCCGACGAGGATCTTCTCGCCGTCGATCCGGGCCTGGTACCGGTACAGGTCGCACCCGGTGGGGTTCAGGCCCTTGCCGTCGCGCAGGTCGAACTCCCACGCATGGGCGGAGCAGGTGAGGGTGCCGGCGTCCTCGTCGACCGCACCGTCGACCAGGGCTATCGCCTGGTGTGGGCACATGCCCTGGTAGGCCACGACGGTGCCGCCGCGCAGATGGGCCACGAGGACGACCTGGCCGTCGACCTCCACGTCCAGCGTCTCGCCCTCCCAGACCTCGTCGAGGGTGGCGACCTCCTCCCAGACCAGAGTGCCGGTGTCACTCGCTGACATACCTGACCTCGATGTAGTCCATCAGGCCCATGCCGGCCTCCGCGACGGTGGTGTCCGACGGCAGCACGTCGCCCCTGAACAGCACCTGCTTCGCCGAGTCCCTGGCGGGGAAATGCGTGCCGATGCACAGCGAGCCGACCTTCTCGGCCACGATCGTCATGGTGTCATCGGTGTCGACCGGCATGAGGACCGGGAGAAAGTCACTGCGGAAATGCGCGACCAGCGGAAGCGGTGCCATTCGAGGCTCCTGTTCGATGAGTGGATTGACAGCTGACGGGAAGGCGTCAGCCGGCGGCCCCGGCCGTTACGGTGTCCGCCGGTTGGTGCCCGCCGTGGCCGTTCACGTGTCCGTTGGCCTCGCTCTTCGCCGCCCACGCGTAGTTGGTGGCGTCACGGCCCGAGGTCTCGGGCGTCAGGCCCATGTACGCGATGGCGCCCTCGAGGGTCGGCGGCTGGATCTGGCCGCCGATGAAGCGCGAGACCAGATCCGTCTGACGCGCGTACCGCTCCGGGTTCTGCTCGAAGATCCACTGGCAGGGCTCGGAACAGAAGTGATGGCGCTTGCCGTCTAGATCCACCACCCGCGGGCCGATGACGCCGCCCTCCCGGCCGCCGTTGCTCGCCGAGTTGTTCGTCACCACCGGCAGCTGGCACAGATGGCAGAGGATCGGCAAGGTCAGCGGAAGCGTCTTCTCGGGCTCGCCGTTGCGGATGTTCTCCGTGAACGTGTCCCAGTAGAAACCGAAGCTCTCCTCCCAGCCGGGGTACTTGGACTCAAGCCACGCGCGCTCGGCGGGGGAGACGGCCCCGTCCGGGTTGAACCACACGGTCGAGCGCCAGTGCCACACGCCGATGTGCAGGCCGTGGTGGTACCAGTCGAGCTCGTCCATGAAGGTGTCCCAGTACCACGGCAGGTCCAGCCCGAGGTCGCGGAAGGTGTCCATGAACTGCTTGATGATCCACTCCTCCATGAACTCCTTGAAGGACATGGAGCGGTTCTCGAGCGGCGTGTAGTAGTCGACCGACATCCCGGTGAGCAGCGCGAAGATCTTCCAGCTGCGCCAGAACATGACGTCCACGAGCTGCTGAACCTCGTCCTTGCGGCCATGCTTGATCATGAGCTTCAGGGTCGGTTCACCCTGCTGGGCGTGGCGCGCCTCGTCCGTCTGGATGCTCGAGATCAGCGCGCCGAACTCGACGTCGCCGAGATGCATCGCGTCGGCGGCCATCCCGAGGAACTGCAGGTTGCTGAAGCCCGTCTCGAACGTGTACGTCAGCTGGATGGCGGTGCTGATCGCGTCGTTCGCGAGGAACATGTCGTCCAGAAGGCCGCGGGCGGCGATCATGCCCCAGTCCTCGGTGTGCATCGCCTTGTGCGCCCAGTCGAACTGCGGGTGCTGGTCCAGCAGCGCGTGCGGGAACAGCGTCTGCAGCTGGCTGTGGCGCGTCTCGTCGAGCGTGCCGAGCATCGCGACGTTGCGCCAGGCCGCGGCACGGCCGAAGCGGGACATACGGGCCTCGCCGATGGACGCGGAGTACTCGCCGACGCCGTTGACCGCGTAGTGCGCGGTGAGCGCCGACTTCCAGCCTGGGTCGAGGTTCTCGAAGAGGTTGGAGCGGGAGATGGCGTTGCGCACCGAGTGCACGCCCGTGTCCTTGTTGGCCTGCGTGTGGACGTACTCGCGGTAGGTGACCTTGTACGGCTCATCCCACTCCCACCAGTCCTCGGCCTTCATGCCTTCGGAGCTGCCGGCAGCGGCGAGCGGGAAGACCTCCTCGTCGGTGACGTACTTGAACTTCCAGTTGGTGTCGCGGGTGAGGTCGTAGTACTCGGACCGGGGGAGCTTGAGCATGTCTTGGAGTGCCTTTCTTGACGCGCGTTGCGTTGGCGGATCTCTGTAGTCGCAACGTAACGACGGGTTCTCGAGGCGGACGGGCTATTCCCAGCATCTGGGACTTGCGCCGGAAATCCGCGGTGCGCTGTCTCGCGCCGGAGGTCAGGCCGCCTTGACCGTGACCTTCGCGTTGTCCGAGGGGGTCGCCTCTTTGGCGGGCGCCACCTCTGGGGTTCCCTGACGTCCGGACGGACGACGAGTGCGCCCCGGCCGAGCTGCGTCGGCGTCCGTGGGTCAGGCGGCGCTTGCCGTCAGCGCGGCGCGCACCCGATGCGCCTCACTCGCGACGGGCACGTCGAACGCCCCTGCCGGATACGCCGGGCGCGTGCCATCGCAGAGGACGGCAATGCCGGCAGGGCCGTCTTCGTCGGCCGAAGCCTGGATGGCCGTGCGGAGCTCCTCGGCCGTCGTGCACGCGACGCCGGACGCGTACCCCGCCGCGCGGAAGAGCGCGGCCCAGTCGACGGGGCCTGGGGTCGGCTGGGCCCCGGAGATTGCGTAGATGCCGTTGTCGAAGACGACGTGGACGTAGTTGGGCGGGGCCGCGTCGCTGACGGCGGCGAGGATGCCAAGCTGCATGAGGAGCGAACCGTCACCGTCGAGGACCCAGACGGGCCGGTCGGGGCCCACGCCGAGCGCGAGTCCGAGGCCGATCGCGCCGGCCGACCCCATGAGCCCCATGAGGCGATAGTCGTCTTGTCGCGCCTTGGGCCAGTAGGCGATGGCGCTCATCGTCAGCACCGCCAGCGCATCGTCTCGCTCGGCCGCGAGGACGGCGCAGGCCTCCTCGATCGTCAGGCGAGCGCCGCCGGGGGCGGGCACGACGGTGTTTCGGATCGTGCTCGTCTGCGTGATGCTCATGACGTGGGGGCTCCAAGGAGGACGACGCTGGTGCACTGATGGTCGAAGGCAGCGGCGAGGCCCGGCTCGATCTTGCCGGCGTCCTGCGGCCCCTCGACGAGGACGGCACGAATGCCGAGCGTCACCAGCAGGGGGAGGCAGAGGTTCACGGCACTACCGGGATCCTTCATGACGGTGAGGTCGACGTCGCGACCGTACATCCCGGCGAGGATCGCGAGCGGGACATGCTGGTCGTGGGTGAACGCGCGCAGGGCGTTGACCGAAGCGAAGAGGCCGAGCTGCTGGATGAGGGCGACAGGCCGATGGCCGGCCATCCACAGCCCGGCGCAGATCGCGAGGACGTCGTCCTCGGTCGCCGCGCGGACGACCGGGATCACGGACTCGTCCAAGGCCATCATCACGGACTTCTGGTGTGTATCGGGCACGGTGACCACGTGCGTGGCCTCGATGCCGACGAGCGCGGCGATGACCACGGGCGCCTGGATCGGCGTGGCGACGGGCATCGGCTCAGCCCTCCACGTAGATCGCTTTGAGCTGCGTGTACCAGTCCAGCCCGTGCTGGCCCATCTCGCGTGACCAGCTGGAAGAGGCCTTCATGCCGCCGAACGGCATGTTGGGCTCCGCGCCGGTGGTCTGCGAGTTGATGTGGACCATGCCCGCCTGGATGTCGTTGGCGAACGCGATCGCGGTCTTGATGTCGCGGCTGAAGATGGAGGCCGACAGCCCGAACTCGGTGTCGTTGCAGCGCTCGATCCCCTCGGCGTAGTCCTTCACGCGCATGAGCGAGACCATCGGCCCGAATGTCTCGCGGCGCACGTGGTCCGCCTGGGGATCGGGCTCCAGCAGGATCGTCGGCGCGCCGTAGAACCCTTCGGCCGGGACCTCGCCGAAGCGGCGGACGGTCGCTCCGTGTGCCTCGGCGTCGGCGACGCTCTCCTCGAATTCGTCGCGTGCCTGGGCGGTGACGAGCGGACCGACGTGCGTCTCGGGGTCGATCCCCGGACCCAGCCGCTTGCTGGCGAAGGACTCCTGCAACCGCCGGCTGACCTCGTCGAAGCACTCGTCCACGACAAAGACCCGTCGGGTCGCCGTGCACTTCTGCCCGGTGGAGCCGACCGCGCCGGCCGTGAGCTCCTGATCCACGAGGTCCAGGTCCGCGTCGGCCAGGACCAGCACCGGGTTGTTGCCCCCCAGCTCGAGCTGGTACTTCATCCCCGCGTCCACCGCAGCGGCAGCGATGACCTTGCCGGCGACGTTGCCGCCGGTGAAGGTCACCGCGGCCGCCGGTGCCTGCAGCAGCGCCGGCCCGAGGACCGAGCCACGTCCGAGGATGAGGTTGACGGCGCCGGGGTGCACCCCGGCCTCAGCCAGGATCGCGACGAACGCGGCCATCGTCATCGGCGCCGGGTCGGCCGGCTTGAGCACGACGGTGTTGCCGGTGATGAGCGCCGCCGCGACCTTGGCTCCAGGTAGCAGCATCGGGAAGTTCCACGGCGTGATCGCGACGACGACGCCGAGCGGCACCGTGTCGGTGAACGTCCACTGCGACGCGGGCTTGTGCCCGCCGAGGACCTCGCCCACGGGGCCGTAGACGAGTCCTGCGTAGACCTCCAGCGTCTCGGCCGTCCGCACCACCTCGCCCACGGCTTCGCGCAGTGGCTTGCCCTCTTCGAGCGTCAGGGTCATCGCGAGCTCGTGCGCACGGGCGCGGATGATCCCGGCAGCGCGACGGAAGATCTCCGCGCGCTCGTAGATCGAAGTGGCGGCCCAGCCGGGCTGGGTGGCAGCGGCCGCGGCGAGTGCGGCGGTGGCATCCGCGGGCGTCGACTGGACCGTCTGGATCAGCGGCTCCCCCGTGGCCGGGTCGAGGTTTTCGGCGCGGTCGCTGCCTGACCCGGCCGTCCACTCGCCGCCGATGCAGTTGACCAAGACGCCGTCCTGGACGAACGGTCCGGTGACGAGCGCTTGCGCTGTGGCACTCATGTCGCGCTCCTTTCGGCGACCGGGACGGCCGCGCGGATGTCGTCGGTGTGCTCGCCCAGGCGGGGCGGGCGACCGCTCAGCGGCAGCGGGTCGCCGCCGAGGCGGATCGGGGTGCGGATCTGGCGCACCGCGCCGTCCGGCTCGTCGAGGGTGTCGAGCAGCCCGCTGACGGTGTCCGGGTCGGAGAACATCTCCCCGACGCTGTTGATGACGGCGGCGGCGACGCCACCCTCGTTGAAGGCGACGGCCCACTCCCCGGCCGTGCGTGACGCGAGGGCCTGCTCGAGCATGCACTCCAGCTCGATCCGGTTCGCGACGCGTGCGGCGTTGTCCTCGAAGCGCGGATCGTCCACCCATTCGGGCTTGCCGACCACCCGAGAGAGGCGCTCGAACTGCACCTCGGAGGACGCAGCTATGGCGAGGTCCTTGTCTCCTGCCCGAACCACCTGGTAGGGCGCGACGTTCGGGTGCGTGTTCCCGAGGGCGCGCGGCTCCACGCCGCCGATCAGGTAGTTCATTGCCTGGTTCGTGAAGAGCGACGCGCACGCCTCCGCCAGCGCGACCTCCACCCGGCCGCCCTGCCCGGTCTGCTCCACGCGGCGCAGCTCGGCCAGGATGCCGATCGTGCAGAAGAGGCCCGCCGAGAGGTCGGCGATCGGGACCCCGGCTTTGACGCCGTGCTCCGGGTCGGGGCCCGTCACCGCGAGGACGCCGGCGTGCGCCTGGATGAGAAAGTCCAGGGCCGGCCACTTGGCGCGGCTCGAGCTATGGCCGTAGCCGCTGATGACGCCGTGGACCAGGCGCGGGTTGCGGGCCAGCAGCGTCCCATCGTCCAGGCCCATCTTCTCCATGGCGCCAGGCAGGAAGTTCTCCATCAGCACGTCGGCGTCCTCGACAAGCGTCAGGACGAGCTCGCGGTCCTCGTCAAGGCGGAGGTCAAGCTCGATCGAGCGCCGGCCGCGGTTGCACGAATAGAAGTACGCCGCGTCACCCGATGGCGCAAATGGAGGCCCCCACCGACGCGTCTCGTCACCCGATCCCGTCCGTTCGACCTTGATCACGTCCGCTCCGAGGTCAGCCATGACCTGGGTCGCGAACGGACCGGCGAGGATGCGGCTGAGGTCAAGGATCCGGACGCCGGCGAGCGGACCCGTGCGGGACTCTTCCAGCGCGGGCCAGGTCATGCCCGAACCGGGAGGATGCCGACGGTGCGCCTGCTCGCCTTCGGACTAGCGATTGGTGTCATGCGAGCAACCTAGTCTCGGGGTTCACGCCGGCACTGCGGGGTCTTCGATGTCCGGACAGTCCCCGCAGATCCCGTCGCGGATGACCACATGCCAAGCCGACACCGGCTCGACCCGGGTGCCCGCATTAGCGTCGGGCAATGACTTGGAACAAGGACGAGTGCGCCGTTGTTGTCGGCGCCACTGGAACCCTGGGCGGCGCCATCGCGAGGAAGCTCATCTCACGAGGGCTGCCTGTCGTGGCGATCGGTCGCGATCAGGAGAAGCTCGACGCGCTGGCCGCGGAGTCCGAGCTCTTCATCCCGTGCCGAGCGGACATCGGCGAGAGCTCCGCGGTCGAAGCGATTCGCGCGGCGGTGCCGGGACCGGTCAAGTACGCACTGATGTCTGCTGGTCTCCCGGTTCGCGGCTCAGCGCTGACCATCGAGGACGGTGGGTTGGCCGTCGCGGCAAACATCAAGGTCGATGGTCTCGTACGGTTCGTGCGCGCGCTTGACGACCGCCTGCACGAAGGTTCCCGCCTTGTCGCTCTGACAGGGTTCCTCGCCGAGGAGCCGACGCCGCACGAAGCTGCGCCCGGAGCGATCAACGCCGCCGTCCACAACCTCCTGCGCCAGATCACGGACCTGCTCGGGCCGCGCGGCATCAGCGTGCACGCCATCTCTCCCGGTCCCGTCGACACGCAGCGCCTGCGCAACATCGGTCAGCGGATCGCCGACGAGCAGAGCATCTCGATCGACGAGGCCATGGAGCACTACCGCAGCAGTTCGTCGCTCGGCACCCTGGTCACCGTCGATCAGGTGGTGTGGGCGGCGAACCTGCTGCTCGACGACGAGGCGAGCGCGCTGCACGGCTCGACCCTGGCCATCGCCGGCGGCCGCCTGAAAAGCATCTTCTAGCCGGATCGCGGAGCGGGCTCGCGGACACACGGCGCGAGCCCCAGCCCCGCCGGGCCCTAGGCGTAGGACAAGGCCCGTGGCGTCGATGTGGACTCGGCAGCGTCCGTGGCCACGGCGATGCCCACCGAGACCGCGTGGGCCGCGCGCGTGATCGCGGTTGTGTACTCGTGCGCGTGGATGGCAAAGCGCCCGGCCTCGGCGGACATGCTCACGGCGGCCACCACCTTCCCCTCGAAGGTGATCGGCGCGGCGACGCAGGCGATGCCCTCAAAGGCCTCCTCCCGGTCCTGCGCGTGCCCGCGAGCGCGGACGCCAGCCAGCTCCGTGGCCAGGAGGTCGCGGTCGAGGGTGGAGTTCGCGGTCGTCCCCTCCAGGTCCGGGCCGGCGAGTGTCTGAAGGAGTTCGCAGGCCGGCCGCGATGCCAGCAGCACCTTGCCCACCGAGGTGACGTGGGCCGGCACGCCGCGCCTGGTCAGCGTCAGGTCGACGGGAAGCCTGACCCCGGACCTTGGCTGGGACCGCAGGACGCACGTCGGCGCGCCGCGATCCCAGGCCGCAAGGTGCATCGTCTCGCCGTACTGCTCAATCATCCGGTGCATGACCCGTTGGGCGGCGTCTCGGAAGACGCTCGATACCAGAGCCGTGCGGCCGAGAGTCAGGGTCCGCCAGCCCAGGCGATAGCGCCGTGACGCAGCGGCGTGCTCGAGCAGGCCGATGCTCTCGAGCGACGCCAGCAGCGTATGGGCGGTCGACTTGCACAGCCCCATTTCGGCCGCGATGTCCGTCACTCCCCACTCCGGCTCGTCCACGGTGAAGAGGTCCAGCACCTCTCCAGCTCGCAACACGGTTCCAAGCATGACATCCCCCGTTGTGCGTCCAGCCCGTACAGCCACTAACATATTAGTGCGTTAGAAGGTTAGTACGTCAAGTCGGATGTTCTGCGTCCACAAGAATGGGATTTGCGCGCTGGGTGCACCTAGGTGACGACAAACTTCCGTGCACCGGCCGGCGCGCGCCAATACCCTGGCAGCCGTCCGACCCAGCCCCGGCAGGACACACACATGGCTCAAACGCGACCCTCCCGCAGCGAACTTGCCTACGAGCACCTGCTCCAGGAGATCCTGCGCGGTCGGTTCCAGCCCGGCGAGACCCTCTCGATCTACGCGCTCGGAGAGGAGCTGGAGATCAGCCGCACCCCGGTGATCGAGGCGCTCAAGCGACTGGAAGCGGAGGGCCTGGTGGAGATCATGCCGCAAGTCGGGTGCCGGGTCATCCGCTTGAGCGCATTCGATGTCGCCGAGACGTTCTCGCTCTGCAGGGTCCTGGACGCCCTGGTGGCCGAAGCGGCGGCGAAGGTCATCGATCCACGCGGGCTGACCGACCTTCGCCGGCTGGCCGAGGACGTCGAAGCGGCGGCGGCACGTGAAGCGAAGGCCGAGTACGACGATCTGAACTACGCGTTCCACGACGCGATCATCGGAGCCAGCCAGAGTCCGCGGGTCATGCGTGCCGCTCGTTCGGCGTGGCTGCTTCTACGCTTCCAGCTGAGCATCCTGCCGTCCCCCCCCGGCGCGATGGCGGCATCCCTCGCAGAGCACCGCGACATCGTCGACGCCATCGAGCGGCGCAGCGGCGCCAAGGCCCGCGCCGCCGCGGAACGGCACGCGTCCAAGGCCGCTGCGCGCGTTGTCGCACAGTTGAATCGCGATGCCACCGACCGCACGCAGCCGGGCCCGGCGAGATCCGGCATATGATCGGACAGGAGAGCAAGGGCATGGACAGATCGACAATTCAGTGCGCGCGGGACGAGGTCGGCAACTACCAGCGACGGCTCGAGCGCGACCCAGGCAGCGGCGCGGTGACGCTCGCGGACAGCCCCTATCTGCTGGTCCCCACGCGGGTTGTCGGGCGGGAGCTCCCAGCGGAACTGCGGGAGACGATCGGACCTGAGCTCACCGCCGACGTGATGTATCGCCTTGGCTTCCTGACCGGCCGCCACCAGGCCCGCACGTTCTACGAGAATCGTGGGATCGGGATGGACCGGTGGGAGTACCGCGTCCTGACCGGTCCGTTCTCCGCCGCGTGGACCGGCCAGGGCGAGGCCGCGATGCTCGTCTGGGAGCCGTCGCCCAACGACGACTTCCTCGTGATGTGGGAGTCCGACAACTCCCTGGCTGCCCGTGAGGCGATCGCCTCCGGTGTGCGGAGCCGTGCCTGCCACCTTTTCGCGGGGTACTCGGCCGGCTGGTGCAGCGAGGCCTCGGGGCAGGCCCTGCAGACGACGGAGGTCGCGTGCCGGGCCGAGGGAGTTGCGCACTGCCGCTTCATCGTCGCGCCGCCCGGGCGCATGCAGGCGCATCTCTCGGATCCGCGCCTGCATCACCCGTCGAAGGACTACGACGTGCTCTTGACCACGCCGTTCTAAGCCTCAGGCTGTCCGCAGGTACGAGGTGTGGAGCAACTCGGGCTGTTCACGGAGCGTCTGCGGCGCCCCGCTGAACGCCAGCTTGCCCCGGTCGAGGACATGCGCCCGGTCGGCAAGGCCGAGGGCGACTTCGGCGAACTGCTCGATGAGGAGAATCCCGGCGCCACGCTCCTTCAAGCCCGCGAGAGCCCCTGCGAGGCGGGAGACGACGACCGGGGCGAGGCCGAGCGAGAGCTCGTCGACGACGAGTATCTTGGGGGCGCGCACCAGCGCCTGGCCGAGGGCGACCATCTGCTGCTCCCCGCCGGACAGGGAGCCCGCGGCAACGCCGAGCTTGGGCCGGAGCTCGGCGAACAGCTCGAGGACGCGTTCGCAGCCAGCGGCGAGGGCGCTGCGGGAAAGGCCGTCGCCGGCGACACGGAGGTTGTCGCGCACGGTGAGGTCGCGCAGCACGCGATGCCCCTCGGGAACCGCGGCCACCCCCGCCGCGCGGACCTTGGCAGGCCCGCGTCCGGTCAGGTCCGCGCCGTCGACGAGGACGCTGCCGCCGCTCACCGGGAGCACGCCGGCCAGCGCGAGGACGAGCGAGCTCTTGCCGGCGCCGTTGGGCCCGAGGAGCGCAACGATCTCGCCCGGGCGAACCGTCAGTGAGACGCCGGCGACGACAGTCCGCGGCCCGCGCCGGACCTGTAGATCGCGGAGTTCCAGGCCGACGCTCATGGCACGGGCACCTTTGCTGTCCCGAGGTAGGCGGCGCGGACCCGAGGGTCCCCCAGGACCTCCTCGCAGGGGCCGCTGGCGACGAGCCTGCCGAAGTCGATGACGGCGACGTCGTCGCAGACGCTGGAGACGAGGTCGATGTCATGGTCGATCAGGATCACCTGGGCCCCGAAGCGCTCGGGAACCGAGCGCAGGAAGGCCGCTAGCTGGGCGCTCTCGGTGGCGGACATCCCGGCGCCCGGCTCGTCGTAGAGCACTGCCATCGGCCGACCGACCAGGGCGCGGGCCAGCTCGACCAGTCGCCGCTCGCGGGTCGAGAGCACTCCGCCTGATCGCGGGTCGTCGGGGTCCAGACCCACCGCGCGCAGGAGCTCGTCGATGCTCACTCCATCGGAACCGAGGTGCTCTTGGGCGAGCGCCACGTTCTGACGGGCGGTCAGGCGCTCGACGACGGCGTCGCGCTGAAAGGATCGCCGGAGCCCGAGGCGGGCTCGCCGGTGGGCGCTCATGCGGCCCAGGATCTCGCCGTCGAGCGCGACCTCGCCGCTCTCCGGGCGAACAAAGCCGCTGAGCACGTCCAGCAGGGTGGTCTTGCCGGCGCCGTTGGGGCCGATCAGGCCGCAGACGGGTCTGGAGAACTCGACGGTCAGGCCGTCGATCGGGCGTACCCCGCCGAAGCGCACCGTGAGATCGCGGACGCTGATCACCGGGCCACCTCGGTCGGTGTGCCCGAGGACGGCGCTGCGCTGTGGCGGAGTCGTTCGATCAGGCCGGCCAGCCCTTCGGGCGCGAAGATGAGGACGTGGAGCACGCCGCCGCCGAAAAGGACAAGCGCAACGTCGGCATCGACCCCGAGGCGGTCGAGGGCGGCGGGCAGGACTTTCGCGAACAGGCCCGCCAGGACGGCGCCTTCGAGACCGAAGGCACCGCCGACGAGGACCACGGCGAAGAGGACGACCGAGTCCCCGGAGCGGAACAACGCGACGTCGAGCGTCCCGATCGATCCGGCGAGGAGCGCTCCGGCCACGCCGGCGAGCAGGCTCGACAGCGCGAACGCCCAGAGCTTGTACGTCGTCGTGTTGATCCCGAGCGACTGCGCGGCCGCCTCGGACTGCCGGATCGCGGCCCACGCACGGCCAGGTGCGGTGCGCAGGTGGACAGCGACGATGGCGAACATCACGACGGCGACGCCGACGCAGAGCCGGAGATAGGCGCCGTCGGACTCGGCGAGGCCAGGGCGCGCGAGCGGCTGCTGACCTCCGGTCGCGCCGTTGCCGAGGAACCCCGGTCCGCCGTTGGGAAAGCCCGTCGCCGAGAACAGCACCTGCGCGCCGCCCGCGGCCATCAGCGTGAGGAGTGCGAGGTAGAGGCCGGTCAGTCGCAGCGCCGGCGTGCCGACGAGCGTCCCGATCACCATCGTCGTCAGTCCGGCGAGGGCCACGAGGACGAGGAACGGCAGCTCGGTCGCGTAGCCCAGACGCAGGGCGACCCAACCGCCGATGCCGACCAGTCCCACCTGGCACAGCGAGACGAGGCCGAGCTGGCCGTAGAGCACCGCGACGCCGAGCGCCGCGACGGCGAAGATCACGGCCGAGATCGATGTCAGTGTCCAATAGGCGTCGGCCATCGCCGGGACGAGGACCGCGACCAGGAGGGCGAAGAGGACGACCGACCCGAGGTCCCAGGAGATGCGTCTCATCGCGCCCGCACCCCTGCCGCTCCACGCGGGAGCTGGAGCAGCAGCAGGACGGCCGCGGCGACGACGAACGGGGTCGCGTCGCGGTACTGCACGATCGACTCATGGGGGATCGCCATCGCCTGCAGGACACCGACGACAAGGCCGCCTGCCACCGTCATCCACAGGGAGCGCAGCCGACCGATCACGGCGGCCGAGAGCGAGGCGACGACGAGGAAGGTGAGGGTCGTTGGCTCGGTGGCGACGAGGTTCGCCAGGAGCAGGCCGCTCAGCCCGGCAAGCAGGCCGCCCAGCGCCCAGGCCGCGAGCTCGGCGCGCCGCACGCCGATCCCCAGCAGTGCTGAGAGCTCGCGGTCGGACGCGAGCGCGCGCATCGCGGTCCCCAACCGGAAGCGGCCGAGGACAACGGAGACCATGATCGTCGTGACGAGGGCGATCGCCAACGCGACGACTTGAGTGGTCGTGACCCGCACGCCGGCCAGACCGAAACCGGAGTCATCCGTGGGCAGCGATGTCGTCCGCGTGTCGTCGGCCCAGATCAGGAGCATCACCCCGAGGAGGACCAGCGCGTAGCCGAGCGTCGCGGTCGCGCGCACCTCCGGGTCGCGAGCGCTCAGCCGCGGCGCCAGCAGCAACCCATAGGCCACCGACAGCGCGATGGCCACCGCGAGGCAGGCCAGATAGGCCACTGCCTGCGGGGTACCGGTGTCGGTGAGCTGCCAGGCCACCATCGCGCCGAAGGCGCCGGTGGCCCCGTAGGCGAAGTTCAGCACGCCGGTCGCGCGGAAGACGGCGACGATGCCCACGCCGGAGAGCGCGTACACGCCCCCAAGCGCGAGCCCGCTGACCACGAACGGCTTGTAGTCGATGGCGGCCAGCAGCGTCGGCATCGGATCAGCCCGTGGCCTTCGGGTCCTCGGCGTCGAAGCAGTCCTTGACCGGCTCGAACGCGCCGTCCTTGAGCTGCACCTCGCGCGTGGTCTTGTTCGGGTTGTAGCCCTTGGACCCATCGACGGTGAGGTCGAACGGCCGGCAGACCAGATCTGACGTGAACGCCGCCTGGGCCGTGACCGCCTTGACCACGGCGGCGCGGTCGACCGTCCCCTTCACGTCCTGCAAGGAATCCGAGAACAGCTTTGCCGCCAGGAAGCCGCCCTGCGAGAAGGAGTCCTTCGACTTGCCCTTGGCGTATCGGTCCATGCTCTGGGACCACAGCGCCGTGTCCGGGGTCGTCGCGTCCAGCGGTGAGAACTCGATGTCGATCTTCGCGCTGTCCGCGGCGGCACCCGCGAGCTTCGAAAGCGCGGTGTCGTAACACGACGTCGGGCAATAGATGCCGGCCGTCTTGGTCAGCTGCTGCTGCTCTGCAGCCTTCATGATCGTGACCGTGTCGGGCAGTGGCATCGTGATGACGACCGCGTCCGGGTTCGCGGCCTTGACGCCGAGGACGACCGCTGTGGCGTCCTTGACGCCCGGCGCGGCCGTGACGGTCTTGACCAGCTCCATGTCGTTGGCCTCCAGGTACCCCTTGAGGCCCTCGGAGACGAATTCCGTGAAGCCGGGGATCTCGGAGACGACCAGGGCGACCTTCTTCTTGCCGTCGTCCTTGGCGACCTGAGCGGTGGAGATCGTGCTCAGCCGCGGGCCGGCGTTCATGGGGATGATCTGCGAGCTCTGGAAGCACGCGCCCTGAAGCCCGACGGCCATCAGCGACAGCAGCTTTGCCGACGCGTAGGTCTTGGGGTTCACCAAGCAGTCGGTGAAGGACTGATTCCCGACCATCGCCACGACGCCGTCGTCCTTGACGAGCTTCGCCGCGGCCGCCCCGCTCTTCTGCGGGTCGTTGCCGTCATCTGCGGTGATGTACTTCACGGGCTTACCGCCGATGCCCCCGTTGGCGTTGAGGCAGGTGAAATACGCCTGCGCGCCGTTGGACGCCGAGGAGAAGTCAACCCCGCCCGAGCGGGTGACGATCGCCCCGACCTTGATCGGCGCGCCGCTCGCCGCGGTTCCCGAGCCGGTCCCGCACGTTGCCGCCCCGGCTGCGGGTGTCCCCTTCGCGGCGGTAGGCGCCGCGACAGCGGCGGTGCTCGCCGGGCCTGAGCCGCTCGAGGCCGAGTCGCCGTCGTCGCTGCCACAACCGCCAGCAAAGATCGCGGCGGCAGTCAGCAGCGCCGCGGTCACCCGCGTATTCAAAGACATGCTTCTCCTCCAGCTCGTCCCGCCCCCACGGGCAGCGACTTAGACCGGCGCGAAGCTAACCCGAGCGCAACCGTGGGCCGAGGGCATCCCGGACATCGGACACGTTTGGCCGCCTATTCCTTCGGCCTGTCCCCGATGACCGGACGCTTCGACCTCGCCCGTGGCCACGGCGTGGAAGCTGTGGCCATGACCATGCAGCCGATTGCCATCACCGGCGCCAACGGGGCGATCGGGCGGCGCGTCGCCGAACGCCTTGCTGCGCGTCAGGTACGCCAGCGTCTCGTCGTGCGGGACCCCGCCCGAGTCCCGTTCCTTCCTGGCGCCGACGTCCACGTCGCTGCAGGCTATGACGATGCCGATGGCATGCGCGACGCCCTGGCGGGGGTCCGCACGCTCCTGTTCGTCTCCGGCCACGAGAGGCCAGAACGGGTGGGCGAGCATCTCTGCGCGATCGATGCCGCCGTCGCAGCGGGCGTCGAGCACATCGTGTACCTCTCGTTCCTCGGTGCCTCGCGCGATGCAACGTTCACCCTCGCGCGCGACCACGACGCGACCGAGCAGGCCATCCGCTCACACGACGTCGCGCATACGTTCCTGCGCGACAGCCTCTACCTCGACCTGCTGCCGGCGATGGTCGGCGCCGACGGCCTGTTGCGCGGGCCCGCAGGCCAAGGGCGGCTCGCGGGTGTGGCCCGGGACGACGTCGCCGACGTCGCGGCGGCAGTGCTCACCGGCACCGGCCACGAGGGCGCCACGTATGACCTGACGGGGCCGGAGGCGCTGACGCTGGACGAGGCCGCCGCCATCATGTCCGAGCATTCGGGCAAGTCCATCGGCTTCTACGACGAGGGGATCCATGAGGCGTACGCGAGTCGCGCAGACCCTTCCGTCTCGGAGTTCCTCGTCGATGCGTGGGTGTCGACCTATCTGGCGATCAGAAACGGGGAGTTCGATGTTCGTTCGGATGCGGTGCAGCGGCTCACCGGCCACGCCCCGGTCGGGCTGCGCACCGTGCTCGACCGGCTACCGGGCGTGCTCGACCATGTGGCTGAGGGGACTGGATACGACGAGCCGAGCCGCCGCGCGAGCTAGGACTGGGACCGCTCGCCGAGCAACGGGCGAAGGTCCTCGAGCTTGTCGTACGTCCACCACAGATAGTTCTCGGTGCCATCCTCCCGCAGCGGATGGAGGTCGGCGTGACCGGGATCGTCGAGAAAGCCCTGGAACGCCTCGGGGCTCTCCCACTCGACGAGGACCATGGCCTGACGCGGCTCGGCCCCGTCGGACACCGGTGCCCCGGTGAACTTGCCGAGCGCCACCACCGTACCCCGGTGCTTCTCGACGGCCGCCCGCGAGCGCCGCGAGTACTCGCGGTAGCTGTCGTTCGGTGCGAGGTCGAAGAGGTTCAGGGCGTAGAGCGGGGTCATGGGGAGGGCATGCTCTTGGAGAGCCGCGGCCCTGTCCAGCGGCCCCGGCCCACCCATGGACGCGAACCCCTCGACCGTCCGGTTCGTCCGGCAATCGAGGATCCCCCGGCGGCTCCGGCGACCCGCGGCTTGCGGACTTCCCGACTCGTCCGACCGGCCCATGATGGCGTGACCGCGTTGACAGGCTCCGACGCGTCGGCGGCGACAACCCGATAGGTGGTGTCGGCGTCGACGCTCGCGCTCCTGGGCCTATTCCTGAGGGTGCCCGTGCGCCGCGATCGACAGCGGCTCCCATTCCCTCCACGTGGCCAAGCGGGACTCGTAGTCGGCCGTCGCGATGGCCAGCGGGCCGTCGCCGAAGAAGACGCGTAGCGGCGGCCGCTCGGCGTCGACGATCTTCAGGACGGCGTCGCGGGTTGCGGCAGGGTCCCCGCGCCGGGCTTGCCGCTGCGCCCGTAGTTGCCTGACCTCTTCGCGATAGTCGTCGTAGGCGGCAAGCGGCTCGGCGTGCTTGGCCGAGGCGCCGCCCCAGTCGGTGGAGTAGCCGGTGGGTTCGATGATCGTGACCTTGATGCCGAAGCCGGCGACCTCCTTGGCGAGCGACTGACTCATGCCCTCGATCGCCCATTTGGACGCGTGGTAGGCCCCGATGCCGGGAAAGGCCGATATCCCGCCGATCGAGGAGACCTGCAGGATGTGGCCACTGCCCTGCTGGCGGAGGAACGGCAGCGCGGCCTGCGTGACCCACAGGACGCCGAGGACGTTCGTCTCCAGTTGATCGCGGATCTCAGCCTGACTGAGCTCCTCGACCATGCCGAACTGCCCGTAGCCGGCGTTGTTGACCACGACGTCCAGGGCACCGAAGTGGGCGTGCCCCTCCGCCACGGCGGCGAAGACCGCGGCGCGGTCGGTGACGTCGAGAGCCAGCGGCAGGATCGCTTCCCCGTACTCCGCCACGAGATCGTCGACGCTGCTCGCGTCGCGCGCGGTGGCGACCACGTTGTCGCCGCGGTCAAGCGCGGCGATCGCCCATTCGCGCCCGAAGCCGCGCGAGCTGCCGGTGATAAACCA
>JAOPZD010000477.1 GCA_025964295.1 Conexibacter sp. | reverse complement strand
CGCGCTCGTCGTGATCGCCGCCGAGCAGCACGCCAGCCGCCTGGTCATCAACGGCAGCCAGCGCACCCCGGCGACCCGCTGGCCCTCCCACAAGGACCACGCCGCCAAGGCGCTGCGCAAGCTCTGCCGCCCGGCGATCCCGGCGGCGATGACCCAGCTGGAGCGGGCCGTCGAACGAGCGAACGCCGAGTAGCGCAGGCGCAGACGCGCGCCCGCGAGCAGGCCCCCGAGGACCAGTAGGCCGAGGGGTGCCCGGTGCGGCCGTCGACCAAGGCCACGGTGGCACGCATCCGTGCGTGCCGGTGGACCAGGCGACGGCGCCGCACCGGGCGGCGCCCCGATCACGGAGGCTTCGATGCGAGCGACGCAGATCACGCAGCCGACCGAGGTGGTGGACGGACTCCGCTGCCTCGCCCACGAGATCGGCTACGAGGTGGTGGTCCAGCCGGGTCCGATGGACGCGGTCGTGGTGGTCGTGTGGGAGATCGCGACGGTGTCGGTCAACGCCCGCTTCCCGATCGAGCGCCAGGCCGAGGAACTCGTCTACATCATGGCGTTGCTCGTCGAACGGCTAGAGCGCCGCGGTGGTGGCCCGGAGCTGACGTTCTGCCAGCAGGCCCAGGTCGTCGATGCGGCCGCCGCGGGCATCTGCGCCGAGCTGGACCTAGCCTCGGGCCGCACGACGTCGCTGAAGATCGCGGGCGTCTGGGACGGGGTCGATGGGACGACGGTGGGCGAGGCGGAGGACTTGGTCGCTCGGGTGGATCGGCGTATCGCAGAGCACGTCATCCCCAGGCCGTGACGAGCAAGCGCATGGGGTTGGTACTGGGCGGCTGATTCGGAGCCTGCCCGCAGCCAAGCACACCGGCTCAGGGCGGTCGCCGGCCCTCGTCCGGACAAGACGGGTCGCTTCGCATCGCTGACGCGCTGGCTTCGCGGAGAGGTACCGAGGACAAGAACCTGCTCCCGCCCCACGCCGGCGCGCAAAGCGTCGGCCATGCCCGATCACCACCCAGCACCACCACAAGACGCGTCGGTCGGCGCGCTGGTCGAGTTGTCGCGCTACTCCGTAGCCACCGGCCAGCGGATCGTCCGCGGCCAGCGCGTCCTCGGCGTCGTGCGCATCACCGACGCCCCGGCCAACGGCGACGGCCGCACCTACATCGTCGAGCGCGGCCTCACCTCCCACGACGAGCTGCTCGGCCTCGTTACCCACTACGTCGAGCACGCCCGCCGGTGCGACGACGTTCCGCTCCTGCACCTCTACCCCGACAACGAGGTGGCGTGATGTGCGAGGACCACTACTACGACCCAGTCGAGCGCGAGGAGCTGCGCGAGGAGGACGAGATCCTCGCCGACCTGCTGGCCGAGTACATGCTCCGACGCGAAGCCGGCGTCGTCGTCGTCTACCCCGACCTGCTGGCCCGCGCCCAGGAGCACGGCGACCGCGTCGCCGCGAACTTCGAGACACTCGTCGTCTACTGGGAGCTCAAGCGCCTGGACGGCGAGGCGTGATGCCCGCTCCAGTGCAGCCGCGCCTCGACGACGTCCACGCCGTCCTGCGGTTCACCTTCGAGCTCCTCGGCGACACGGACGCCGTGGACGAGCTGCTCGCGACGCTCCAAGTCGCGAGCGGCGTGACGCCGCGCGACGGCGTCGTCACGTCGCCCGCCGGACGGGCGGCCGCCCGCTTCGTCCTCGACGCGCTGACCGACGGCCTCGTCGAGCGCCTGCGCGGCGACCTCGAGCGCCACTGAACCTGCCGGCATGGCGGCTCGGGCACGGAGGCCGAGCATGCCCGACGTGCTCGCCCGGTGACGCTCGCCGATGGCACCTCGAACTCTCCCCGTGATCACCGGCCTGCGCGCGACGGGCGGGCCGGCTCCTGACCGAGCCCACCACACCGTCAGGAGAGATCGATGGCCCACCAGGACGTGCCCGAGCCGCGGATGCTGCGCGGCGACGAGGCCGACCTCTACCGCACCCACGAGGTGGCGCTGCGCGCCGCCGTCCGCAGTCGCATCTACGGGAGCGACGCCCTCGTCGAGGACGCCTGCGCCTTCGCGTGGTTGCAGCTCATGCGCCACCAGCCCGACCGGGGACCCACCGTCTTCGCGTGGCTGCGCACCGTCGCCGTCCGCGAGGCCTACCGCCTCTACCGCCAGGAGTACCACCTCGACGTATCAAGGCTCGCCGCCGACCAAGAGCCCGCCTTCACGCTCGACGCCCAGCTCAGCACGCGCAGCGCGCTTCGCGCTCTGTCCACCATGTCCAGCCACCGCCAACGTATCTTCCTGATGCATCTCAGCGGCCTCTCCTACACCGAGATCGCCGCCCACCTCGACATCACGTTCACCAACGTCAACCGCCACGTCACGCGCTCGCGCAGCCACCTCCGGCTCGTCCGCGACCAGCACTGAGCAGCACCCTCAAGGTTCTGGTGGCCCCCACCACCAGGACCGGCACACAGTTGCACTGCGTGCGATCACCCGAGGGTGTTTTGGGCGCCCCGTCGACTACGTGACGTGCTCTCCATCGGAAAAGTGGGCGGCGGACAAGGCGACCCGCGCTACTACATCGACACCGTCGCCCAAGGCAAGGACGACTACTACACCGGCCACGGCGAAGCCCAAGGCCAGTGGCACGGGACCGGCGCCCAGGACAAAGGACTCGACGGCGCCGTCGAGGACGAGCAGTTCCTCAACCTCCTCACCGAGCCGACCGCCAAGCCCAAGAAGGTGCTGGCCTACGACCTCACGTTCTCAGCACCGAAGTCGGTCTCGGTCATCTACGGGATCGGCGATCGCACCGTGTCTCCCGTCGTCCGCGAGGCGCACGACGGCGCCGTGCGCGACGCGCTCGACTACCTGGAGCGCAACGCGACCTGGACCCGCCGAGGGCCGGCCGGCAAGCACCGCATCCGAGGCGACGGCCTCACCGTTGCCGCCTTCCGGCACCGAACCTCACGAGCCGGAGACCCACAACTCCACACCCACAGCGTCGTCGCCAACACGACCTCCGCCGAGGGCTACGCGACCGCGCTCGACGGTCGGGCGCTGTACGCCCACGCCCGCACGGCTGGCTTCCTCTACCAAGCCGCCCTACGCAAGAACCTCACCGAGACACTCGGCGTCGAATGGGACCCCGTCCACAACGGCGTCGCCGAGATCTCCGGCATCGACGAGCAAGTCCTCAAGCACTTCTCCCGGCGAAGCCAAGAGATCGCCGAACAGCTCGCACGCACCGGCGGCCGCAGTCGCCGCGCCCGCGAGGTCGCCGCACTCGACACCCGCCGCTCCAAGGACTACAACGTCCCTACCAACCGCCTCCGGGAGGAATGGCGAGCGCGCGCCTCCGAGCTCGGCCTCGACCAGGACACGCTCGACCTTGTCCTTTCCCGTAAGGCACCGGGCCGACCGACCGAGCCGGACCTCGCCGCCACCGCCGAAGACCTCGCCGCGCCCGGCGGCGTGACGGAGAACGCGTCGACCTTCGACCGCCGCGACGTGCTGCGCGACTGGGCCGAAGCCCACCGCGAGGGCGCCAGCATCGAACTCCTCGAAGCGCTCGCCGACCGCTGGCTGACCTCCTCGCACGCCATCCAGCTCGAGCGCGGCGACAAGCGTCAGCACCTCGGCGGCGCCCGCCACTCGACGCCCGAAATGCTCGCAGTCGAAGACCGGATCATCACCCACGCCGTCGCCCGGCGCGCGAGCGGCGTCGCGCAGATCGAACGTGCGGCCATCGACGAGGTGCTCGCCCGGCACGCCGGGTCCGCCGGCGAGCAGGCGGCGATGGCTCGATCGCTGACGACGTCGGGAGACGGCGTTCAGGTGGTCCGCGCCGCGGCAGGGACAGGCAAGACGCGGGGTCTCACCGTGGCACGCGATGCGTGGGAAGCCGAAGGTGTCCATGTCTTCGGAGCCGCGCTGGCGGCGCGGGCCGCCGTCGAAATGGAGACGCTCGCCGGGATCGACAGCACGACGATCGCGCGACTGCTCCTGGACATCGAGCAAGGCAATGGCCTTGCTAGCGGGTCCGTGCTCGTCATCGACGAGGCCGGGATGGTCGGCTCGCGCGCGATCGACCAGCTCGCCGAGCACGCCGCCGTCACCGACTCCAAGCTCATCCTCGTTGGCGACGATCGCCAGCTGCCCGAGATCGACGCAGGCGGTGCCTTCAGACGACTCAGCCGCGAGCTCGGAGCGATCGAGCTGCACCAAGTCCACCGACAGGCCGAGGTCTGGGATCGCGACGCCCTTGCCCAGCTCCGACAAGGCAAGGTGCAGTCGTGGATGGAGGACTACCGAGATCATGGCCGCCTCGTCGCCCGGCCGACATCAGACGAGCTGCGCGAGACGCTGGTCGACGACTGGTGGGAGGCTGCCCGCCGCCCTGACGCAGGCGACGCGATCATGATCGCCCACCGTCGCTCGGACGTCGCGGAGCTCAACGCGCTGGCCCGCGAGCGGATGCACCGCGACGGCCGACTCGGCGAGGAGGAACTGGTCACCGAGACCCGGGCGTTCGCTGTCGGCGACCGGGTGATCGCGCGCCGGAACGATCGCCGTGCCGGCGTCGTCAACGGCACGCGCGGAGAAGTTGTAGGGATCGACACGGAGCGCGGCACCGCATCGCTGCTCCTCGCCGACGACACCACCCGCGACATCGATTCCTCCTACCTCGACGACGGCTGGCTCGACCACGCCTACGCCCTCACCGCACACGCCGCGCAGGGCGCGACGGTCGACCGGTCATTCGTGCTCGGCTCGGATGAGCTGTACCGCGAATGGGGCTACACCGCGCTCAGCCGCCACCGTGACCAGGCGCGCTTCTACGTCGTCTCCCCCGGGTCCGTCGAGCGTGCGCTCCCCGGACTCGAGCCTCCCCAAGACGCCATGGCCGACGACGTCGTAGCGATGCTCTCCCCGAGCCGCCGCAAGGAACTCGCCCTCGACCTCCTCGACCGCGCCGGCCCGACTGCCGCGGAGCGAGCCGTCCGCGAAGCCCACGGAGAGATCGCGCGAGCCGAAGAACGCATCGCCTCCATGCGTCAAGAGCGCGAGAGCACCGGTCGTCTGCAGCGCGCCCACCGGACGGCACTCGACCAAGACATCACCCGCCAGGAGGAGGCGATCG
>JAOPZD010000109.1 GCA_025964295.1 Conexibacter sp. | reverse complement strand
GTGCACCACGGCGTCGCGGCCGCGGAGCGCGCCCGCCGGCGCCGGCCCCGCCAGCGGATCCCACGCCACCGCCTCGACGCCGAGCGTGGCCTGCGCCTTCTCGGGCGACCGCGACAGGACGGTGACGCGATCCCCGCGGTCGCGCAGGACGCGGACGAGCTTCGCGCCGATCAGGCCGGTGGCGCCGGTGAGCGTGACGTTCATCGTGACCACCTACGGGGCTGCCACCGGCATGCGATCAACTCCGCAGCTGCTCGATGTCCAGAGCGGCGAAGCCGATCGTGTCGCCGGCGCGATCGTCGCCGGCGCGGCGCGCCTCGGCGGACACGGCGTGGGCGACCGCCGGGGCGACCTCGCGGTTGAAGACCGACGGGATGATGTAGTCCTCGCGCAGCTCGGACTCCGGGACGATGTCAGCGATCGCCCGCGCCGCGGCCATCTTCATCGCCTCGGTGATCTGCGGCGCGCGGACGTCCAGCGCCCCGCGGAAGATCCCCGGGAACGCCAGCACGTTGTTGATCTGGTTGGGGTAGTCGGACCGCCCCGTCGCCACGATGCGCGCGTAGGGCGCGGCCTCCTCGGGCGAAACCTCGGGCGTCGGGTTGGCCATCGCGAAGACCATCGCGTCCTTGTTCATCCGCGCCAGCGCGTCGGCGGGGAAGACCTTCGCGCCGCTCAGCCCGATCATGAGGTCCATGCCGTCGATGACCGACGCGGGCGTGCCGCCGAGGCGGTCGGGGTTGGTCGCCTCCGCGTACCAGCGCTTGATCGGGGGCATCGAGCCGTCCTGGTAGTCACCGCGGTCGGTCGACAGGACCCCGCGGGAGTCGGCGCCGATGACGTGCCGGACGCCCGCCTCCATGAGGATCTTGGTGACCGCGACGCCCGCGGCGCCCAGGCCGATCACCAGGACCCGCAGCTGCGGCAGCTCCTTGCCGGTCAGCTTGCACGCGTTCATCAGCGCGGCGAGCGTGACGATCGCGGTGCCGTGCTGGTCGTCGTGGAAGACGGGGATGTCGAGCTCGGCCTTCAGCCGGTCCTCGATCTCGAAGCAGCGCGGCGCCGAGATGTCCTCCAGGTTGATCCCGCCGAAGGTCGGCGCGATCTGCCGGACCGCCGCGACGATCTCGTCGGGGTCCTTGGTGTCCAGGCAGATCGGGAACGCGTCGACGTTGGCGAACTCCTTGAAGAGCATGGCCTTGCCCTCCATCACCGGCATCGCCGCGCGCGGGCCGATGTCGCCGAGCCCGAGCACCGCGGTGCCGTCGCTGACCACCGCCACCGTGTTGCGCTTGATCGTATACTGGAAGGCCTTGTCGGGATCCTCGGCGATCGCCATGCACACGCGCGCGACGCCCGGCGTGTAGGCCATCGAGAGGTCCGCGCGCGTCTTCAGCGGCGACTTGTTCTTCTGCTCGATCTTGCCGCCGATGTGCAGCAGGAACGTGCGATCGGTCGTGTCGATCACCGTCACGCCGTCCAGCGCGCCCAGGGCGGCCACGATCTCGTCCCAGTGCTCGGCGCCCGTCGCGTCGACGGTGATGTCGCGCAGCAGCTTGGTCTCCTTGACCTCGACGAGGTCGATCGAGCCGATGCTCTCGCCCGCCTGCCCGATCGCGCTCGCCACGAGGCCGAGCATGCCGGGGCGGTCGGCGATCTCGACGCGGATCGTGAGGCTGTACTGGGCAGACGGAGACGGGGACATCCGTGCGGACTCTAGGGGGTCGCGGGACGCCGGAGCCGCCAGCGCCCCTGCGTACTTGTATGGCACCCGCCGCCCGCCGCGAGGAACCCCGCCGCGGCCGCCCCGCTAGGGTCCATCCGATGTCGGAGAACGGGTCGGCCAGCAGCCACGACGAGCTGTACCTCATCGACGGAAGCTCCCTGGCCTACCGGGCGTTCTTCGCCCTGCCGGAGTCGATCGCGACGTCGACCGGTGTGCCGACGAACGCGATCTTCGGGTTCGCCTCCATGTTGGTCAAGCTGCTGACCGAGCATGGCCAGAAGCCGACGATCGTCGTCTGGGACGCTGGCCACTCCGGGCGCAAGGAGGTCTCGCCCGACTACAAGGCGACGCGCCAGTCGCGCCCGGACCTGCTGCGCGAGCAGTGGCCGCACCTCGCGCCGCTGGTCGAGGCGTTCGGCTACCGCAACGTCAAGGTCGACGGCTACGAGGCCGACGACGTCATCGCCTCGATCGCCGAGAAGGCGCGCGCGCAGGACGTCCCGGTGGTCGTCGTCACCGGCGACCGCGACATCTTCCAGCTGATCGACCCGGACTCGCGCGTGCGCGTGATGGCGACCGGCCGCGGGATCACCGACACCAAGCTGTATGACTACCAGGCGGTCATCGACCGCTACGGGATCCCGCCGGAGAAGATCCCCGACTTCTACGGCCTCAAGGGCGACACGTCGGACAACATCCCCGGCGTCCCGGGCATCGGCGACAAGACCGCGACGACGCTCCTCACCGAGTTCGGCGACCTCGAGACCGTGCTCGCGTCGGTCGACAAGATCTCCGGCGCCAAGCGCAAGGAGAACCTCGTCAACCACGCCGACGACGCGCGGATCTCCAAGCAGCTGGCGACGATCATGCGCGACGTGCCCGTCGACGTCGACCCGGCCGACGAGGCCGCCCGCGCGCCCGACCGCTCGCAGCTGCGCGAGGTCTTCCGCCAGTTCGAGCTGCGCGCGCCGCTGGCCCGGCTGGAGGAGGCGCTGGCGGCCGACGACGCCAACGGCGTCCCGGCGGCGATCCCCGCCGAGGCCGCGACCGTCCGGGTGCGGGCGCGGCGGGGCGGGATCGCCGACGTGCGCGCGCTCGGCCCTTCGGGCTCGGAGATCACCATCGCCCTCGAGGCGCCCCTGGTTCCCGAGGGCCAGCTGCTGGCCGAGGAGCCGGTGTGGCGGTTCGGCGCGGTCGTGGGGGAGGAGGCCGTCTTCGGGACGCTCGAGGACCCCGCCGCCCTCGTCGCGGCCCTCGGCGACCGGCCCGTCATCGCCCACGACGCGAAGGCGTGGGGCACCGTGCCGGCCAACCTCGCGCACGACACGCTGCTGGCCGCGTACCTGCTCGAGCCCGCCCGACGCGGCTTCCCGTTCGCCGAGATCTGCGAGGAGCGGGGCCTGAAATGCGAGGCGGCCGAGCCGCTGGCCGCCGACGCGGCGCTGGGCCAGGCGCTGGCCGCCTGGCAGCGCGAGCAGCTCGCCGACCGCGGGCTGACGTCGCTGCTGCAAGACGTCGAGCTGCCGCTGGTCGCGGTGCTGCGCGACATGGAGCTGGCGGGCGTGCGCCTCAACCAGGAGCGCCTGGCGGTCATCCGGGGCCGCGTGCAGGACGAGATCGCCGACCTCGAGCGCGACATCTTCCGGCTGGCCGGCGACGAGTTCACCATCGGGTCGCCCCAGCAGCTCGGCGCGATCCTGTTCGACAAGCTCGGCCTGTCGCGCAAGCGCCGCGGCAAGACGGGGTTCTCGACCGACGCGCGCGTCCTGCAGGCGATCCGCGACGAGCACGAGATCATCCCCAAGATCGAGCGCTGGCGTGAGCTCAACCAGCTCATGAAGACCTACCTCGACGTGCTGCCGCAGCTGGCCGACGCCGAGTCGCGGATCCACACCACCTTCGTGCAGGCCGTCGCCACGACCGGGCGGCTGTCCTCGACGAACCCCAACCTCCAGAACGTCCCGGTGCGTACGGAGCTGGGCCGCGAGATCCGCGGCTGCTTCGAGGCCGCGCCCGGCAACGTCCTGGTCGCCGCGGACTACTCGCAGGTCGAGCTGCGCGTGATGGCCTTCATCGCCGGCGAGCCGGTGCTGGAGGAGATCTTCGTGCGCGGCGAGGACGTGCACACCGCCACGGCGTCGCAGGTCTTCGGCAAGCCCGCGGCCGAGCTGACGCCCGGGGACCGCTCGAAGGCCAAGATGATCAACTACGGCATCGTCTACGGCCTCAGCGACTACGGGCTGGCGGATCGCCTCAACATCCCGCGGGAGGAGGCCAAGACGTTCATCGACGCCTACCTCGAGCGCTTCTCCAAGGTCGCGGAGTTCATGGCCGCGACCATCGAGGATGCCAGGGAGCGGGGCTACGTCACGACGCTGTTCGGCCGTCGCCGGCAGATCCCGGAGCTGCGGGCCCGCAACTACCAGGTGCGCACGCTGGGCGAGCGCCTCGCGGTCAACACCGTCATCCAGGGCACGGCGGCCGACGTCATGAAGCTCGCGATGATCGGCGTGTACCGGGCCCTGGCCGAGTCGGGCATGGCGACGCGGATGATCCTGACCATCCACGACGAGCTGCTGTTCGAGGGCCCCCCCGAGGAGGCCGACGCGGTCAAGGCGATCATCGAGCGCGAGATGGTCGCGCCCTGGGGCGATCGCATCCCGCCGCTGGCCGTCGACGCCGGCGTCGGCCGCACCTGGCTGGAGGCCAAGTAGCGGGTCTTGAGCTGCGAGCGCGCTCTCGTTACGATCGGCACGAGCCACTCGCCACCATCCCAGGAGGTCCCACCATGGGCGCCTTGCACACGCCCCACCCGATGCGCGATCACCCGCAGGCGGCGCGCACCGCCGTCGACGCGTTCTGGGTCCTCGCCATCGGCATCATCGCCGCCTACGTGTTCTTCGCGGCGCTCGGCGCGTTCTCCCCGGGCGACGTGCTCGGCGTGACGATCGCGGTGGCGATCCTGGTCGGGCTGTGGTTGGTGCGCGCCTTGACCCTGCGCCGCTCGGCTGCGCGCGAGAAGGACCCGCGGCTCGTGCACGCACGCGAGCGGCGCGGCTTCTGAGCCGGCCCGCCGC
>JAOPZD010000435.1 GCA_025964295.1 Conexibacter sp. | reverse complement strand
GGCGCTGAGCGCCTCCAGCTTGCCCGCCAGGTAGGTGCGCGCCGTGGACGCGACGTCGCGCGACGGCCTGGCCTGCTGCGCCTGGGCGCAGCCCGACAGCGCGAACCACGCCGCGACGCTGCACGCGAGCATGCGGAGGAGGGGGCGGGGGAACAGCGCCATGCCCCGTTGGATCGACCGGGCCATGCCCCTCCTAACACAGCATGTTGGCGAGTGGACGAACGTCGGCCTGGTTTCGGACGGCCGGTCCGAAGCTGGTCGGACTGGGGGTCGGAGCCGGACGGAGCTCGCCCAGGATTCTGCGACAATGCGGGTCTGCCTACCACCGCCCAATCGAAGGACGGCCGCAGGCTCGGCGCTGCGCTCGATCGCCTGACGGAGCGACCGCTCTACGTCTTCGCCGCACTGCTCGTCATCTACGTGGCGGTGACCTACCTCACCTTCGGCTCGCTGCTGGAGCGTGCCGACGAGCCGGGCTACCTCGGCTTCGCCGAGCGCCTGACGCACGGCGGATACGCCGTGCGCGACGGCAACCCGACCGACTTCCTCTGGCGCGGGCCCGGCCTGCCGCTGGTGCTGGCGCCGCTGGTCTGGCTCGACACGCCCATCGAGGCGATGCGCCTGCTCGGGCCGATCTGCCTGGCGCTGTCGGCCTGGCTGCTGTACCAGCTGCTGCGCACGTGGACCGGCGCCCGCGTCGCGCTGCTCGGCGCCGTGGCCTTCGGCCTCTACTTCCCGCTGTGGCGGACGCTGCCGCGGCTGTTCACCGAGCCGCTCGCGCTGGCCCTGATCACGGGCGCGATGCTCGCGTTCGTCCGCGGGACGCGCCGGCCCCAGGGCGGCTACGGCCTCGTCGTCCTCGCCGGCCTGCTGCTCGGCTTCCTCGTCCTGGTCCGGGTCGAGAACGGCTACGCGGTGCTCGGCACGCTCGTGCTGTGCGCCGTCTGGGCGCTCGTCGACCGCGGCAGCGCTGTGGCGCGCAAGGGCGTGACGCTGGCCGCCGTCGCCTTCGTGGTCACCGTGCCGTGGCTCGTCTACACCCACCACCAGACCGACAAGTGGCTGTACTGGGGCAACTCCGGCGGCCTGTCGCTGTACTGGATGGGCTCGCCGTTCTCCGAGGACCTCGGCGAGCCACACACCGACGCGCAGGTGGCCAGCGACCCGAACCTGGCCCAGCACCGGCCGTTCTTCGCGGCGCTGCCGACCGAGCCGGTCGCCCGCGACGAGGCGCTGCGCAAGGCGGCGCGCACGACGATCCGGAAGCATCCGCTGCGCTATGCGCGCAACGTGGCGGCCAACTTCTCGCGGCTGTGGATCCACTGGCCTTACAGCTTCGGGCAGGGCGCCGCGACGCTGCTGCTCTTCGCCGTGCCCGGCCTGCTGCTCTTCGCGATGGTCGTGGCGAGCCTCGTGACGCTCGTGCGCCGGCGCACGTTCGACGTCACGCTCGTGCCGTTCGCGATCTTCTCGGCGATCGCCTTCGCGGTCCACCTCGCGGCGGCGGGCTACCCGCGGTCGATCTGGCCGCTCGTGCCGTTCATGGCGATCCTCGCCACGCTGGCCTGGGAGAGCCGGACCCGGGAGGCGCGCGCGTGACGGCGGCGGGCGTGCGCTGGGAGCCCCAGCGCATCATCGTGATGGCGGTCTGCCTGCTCGGGATCGTCCTGGCGACGACCGGCCTGCTGGCCGACCACCTGTTCGCGCAGCCGACGACCGCCAAGTACTTCATGACGGTGATCGCGCCGACGGTCGGCGCGCTGACCTGCCTCTCGCCCCAGCCGCTGCGCGTGGTCACCGCTGCGGCGATCGTCCTCGGGCCGTTCTCGATGTCCTCGACGCTGCGCGACGTCACGCTGTCGCCGCTGGGGATCCTGCTCGCCGCCGGCGGGGTCCTCGCGCTGTTCCGCACGCGGGCCGGCGACCGGCTGACGAGCACGAGCCTTGTCATGGCCATCGTCCTGGCGCTGCTGGCGCCCGCCGTGCTGCTCGGCTCGGGCATCAGCCACTACGTCGCGTGGCTGGGCGGGACGTTCGTGGCCGGCTGGGTGGCCTTCGTCGTCGCCCAGGAGCGCGGCGGACGGCGCTTCGTCCTGTCGTGGGTGGTGATCGCGGGCCTGGTGCAGGCGGTGCTGGCGATCTTCGAGAGCACGCGCGGCGTGCGGCTAGCGCTGCACTCCCAGGGCGGCCAGGCGGCGGCGAGCACGTTCGCCTTCGGCGACAACTACTTCCGCCCCGCCGGCGCGATGCCCGACCCGATCAGCCTCGGCAACGTCCTGGCCTTCGTCCTGCCGCTCGGCGTCAGCCTCGCCGCCACCGCCGTGCGCCGCCGCGAGGGCCTGGCCTGGACGGCGGTGACCGCCGTGATCGCGCTCGCGCTGCTGTTGACCTACTCGCGGCTGAGCTGGGTCGGCGGCATCCTCGGCGTCGGCGTCGCGGTCGTGTTCATGCCGCCGCGGATGCGCCTGGTCACCGGGCTGACGTCGGTGGCCGGTCTGGTCCTGATCGTCGTGATGGGCCTGACGCTGGCCGGCCCGACCGTCCGCGAGCGGTTCTCGTCGATCGCCGACCCCACGGCCCGGACCAACCGGACGTTCAAGGGCGACCGCGAGCGCCAGGCGATCTGGCACTCCTCGGTGTCCGTGTTCCGCGAGCGGCCCGCGACCGGCACGGGCTTCGGCAACCTCCAGCCCGAGCTGGGCAAGTACCTCCCGAGCTCCCCCAACGGCCTGCACGCGCACTCGGTGTACCTGCAGATCCTCGCGGCGTCGGGGATCGCGGGCGCCGCGGCGCTGCTGCTGCTGCTCGGCCACATCGCGCTGGCGATCGGCCGCGGGCTGTTGACCGACCGCGCGCGCTACGCCGGCTATGCCGGGGCGTTCTTCGCGATGCTCGTGCCGTGGCTGACCGACACGACCGCGCGCTACGCCCAGGTCACGGTCTTCTTCGCGTTCTGCTTCGGCGCGATGCTCGCCGCGCGGGCGCGCCGCGAGCCGCGCCAGTTCGCGTGGCCGCCACGGGCGACGCGCGAGCCCAGCTGGCTGCGCCCGCTGGCCGAGGCCGCTCAGCGCCGCGAGAACAGCGGCGCGAGCGCGATCCGCCCGCCGATCAGCAGCACGATGACCAACGCCACCAAGGCGTAGAGCTCGGGCTTGGGCGACGTCTTGGCGCCCGCCGTCGCCGGGGTGACCGCCTGCAGGTTGGGCTGGCTGCCGGCCGCGTTCTGGGCGATCGTGCTCTGGACCTGCTGGCGCTGGGCGACGAGGTTGGCGAGCACCACCGAGGCGTTGCGGCGCGACTCCGCCGAGCCCTTGGAGATGCGCTTCTCGACCGCGGCGATCTGCTTGTCGATGGGCCGCAGGCGGAACGTCACCGCCGCGGCGTAGCGCGTGGCGGACTTCGCGTTGATGCGCGTGACGTAGCTGATCAGCGCCTCGGTGGCCGCGTCGGCGCGCTGCTGGGCGGCGCCCGGCGCGCCGGCGCTGGCGGAGACCTTGATGATGTTCTGGGCGCTCACCGTGCTGCCGCTGAGCTTGCCGTCGAGGCTGCCGGCCGGCGCCTTCAGGCGCTTCTCGGCGGCCCGGAGGACCGGCGCCGAGTTGGCGAGCTGCGCGTACTGGCTGGCGAGGTCGTTGGAGGCCGTGACCGACACGTCGCTCAGCCCCGAGCCGCCGTTGACGCTGACGATCAGCGTCGAGGAGGAGCTGTACTTCGGCGAGACCCCGTCGCTGACGATGTAGACCACGGCGGCCACGACGACGGCCACCACGGCGAGCACCACGCAGCGGATCAGCAGTCGCGTGCGCGACGGGCCCGCGGCGGCGGGCGGGGATGGCTCAGTCGCGACGGCGAGCTCGTGCTCGGCGGGCGCGGCAGGTGATGCACTCATGCAGGAGGTCGGCTCCGTCCTCGACATCGCCTCGCGGGCGCGTCGAGGCAGGGTACCGCGCCACGTACGGTTGGTGAAGCCTTCCGCGCCGCTTTCTGGACCATGGAGGAGGGGTACTCATCGTCAGGGAAGTGCAGGGATCCGCACCTCCGACCGATCACGATGACTATCGTCGCCCCCCTCCGAATGCGCGCAGACCTCGCATCACGCGGTGCCGCCCGTCGGGGAGACCGGAGCCGGGCGTGCTGACCGACGCCCGCTCGGTCCCCGCCGGCAGCGACCTGGAGTTCGACCTCGTCATCGTCGGCGCCGGCCCCGCCGGCATCGCGCTCGCCGACCGGCTGCGCGGCTGCGGCCTGCGCGTCTGCCTGCTCGAGGGTGGCGGCGAGCATCCCGATCGAGCCGCGCAGCGGCTGTACCGCGGCGAGAACGTCGGGCACCGCTACTACCCGCTGGACGCCTGCCGCTTCCGCGTCTTCGGCGGTGGCAGCAACCGCTGGGGCGGCTGGTGCCGGCCGCTGGAGCCCGAGGACTTCGACGCCAACGCGTGGGTCCGCGACAGCGGCTGGCCGATCGCGCACGCCGACCTGGAGCCCTACCAGGCCGACGCGGCGCGGCTGTTCGGGCTGCCCGACGGGCGCTTCGACCTCGCGTCGTGGGGCGACCGGATGCCGGCGCCGCTGCCGCTGCCCGGCGACACGTTCCAGAACACGCTCTTCCTCTACAGCCCCGAGCTGAACTTCGCCGACGCCTACGCCGAGCGGATCGCCGCGGCGCCCAACGTCACCACGATGCTGCGCGCCAACGTCACCGAGCTCGTCCTCGACGACGCCGGGCAGCGCGTCGCCATGGTCCGCGTGCGGACGCTCAGCGGCGGCGCGTTCACCGTCCGCTGCCGCGCGGCGGTGCTGGCCGCCGGCGGGATCGAGAACGCCCGCCTCCTGCTGGCCTCACGCGCGCAGCGCCCCGCGGGCCTGGGCAACGAGCACGGCCTCGTCGGCCGCTACTTCATGGAGCACCTGCACGTCGCGGCCGGCCACCTGCTGCTGAGCACGTCCGGCGCGAGCAGCGCCTTCTATCGCAAGGCGACCTACGGCGACCTGAAGGTGCGCGGCGTGGTGACGCCGACCGCGCAGGCGCGCCGGCGCCACGAGCTGCTCGGGGCGTCGATCGCCATCGAGGAGCCGACCTACGCCTACGGGACGCCGTTCATCGGCTGGCGCCCCGCCGTCACCTACGGGCCGATCCGCGCCTACCGGGCGCTGCGCCGCGGCCCGGCGCGCGAGGCGGTCGAGTGGGTCAAGGGCACGACCGAGCGGACCTGGAACGTCGGGCGCCGGCTGGAGACCCGCCGCGCCGCCCGCGCCGCCCTGCAGCGCAGCGCCGGGGCGACCGGCCTGCTGCGCTCGCTCTACCTGCGCACCGAGCAGGAGCCCTCGCCGCACAGCCGCGTGACGCTCGGCGACCGCCGCGACGCGCTCGGCATGCCGCTCGCGCGCCTGGACTGGCGCGTGTCGGACACCGACCTGGCGACGGTCACCGGCTGGCTGACCCAGCTCGACGGCCAGCTGCGCGCCGGCGGCCTCGGCGGCGTGATCATGCCCCGGCCCGGCTGGGAGGAGGGCATCATCGGCGGCCCGCACCACATGGGCACGACGCGGATGGCGGCCGACCCGCGCCACGGCGTCGTCGACGCCGACTGCCGCGTGCACTCGGTCGACAACCTCCACGTGGCCGGCAGCTCGGTGTTCGCCACCGGCGGCTACGCGAACCCGACCTTCACGATCGTCGCGCTGGCCCTGCGGCTCGCCGACCACCTCCGCGGCGAGCTCGCCGCTCAGTGAGCGGGCTCGACGATCTCGGTCAGCACGCCGCCGGCGGCGGCCGGGTGCAGGAACGCGACGCGCGAGCCGCGGATCCCGATGCGCGGCGTCTCGTCGATCAGCCGCAGCCCCTCCGCCTTCAGCGCCGCGAGCGTCGCGTCGATGTCGGTCACCTGGTAGGCGACGTGGTGGATGCCCGGGCCCTTCTTGGCCAGGAACTTGCCGACCGGCGTGTCGGGCCCCAGCGGCGCGAGCAGCTCCACGTGGTTCTCGCCGACGTCGAGGAGCACGGCCTCGACGCCCTGCTCGGCCACCGTCTCGCGATGGACGAGCTTCATGGCGTACGTGTTCTCGTAGAGGGCGATGGCGGCGTCGAGGTCCTCGACGGCGACGCCCACGTGGTCGATGCGCGCGAACATGGCGCGCGACCCTATGCGAACGCGCGCTACGCCGCGCTGTTGTCGTCGTGGCCGCCCGGCTGGGGCAGCGGCGTGACGGCGGCGATCCGGGGGCGCTCCGGCGCGTCGGGCACCACGTAGGGCTTGCGGCGCGCGACCGGCGGCGTGCCGGCCATGATCGCGTCGATCTCCCCGCGGTCCAGCGTCTCGCGGTCCAGCAGCGCCTGCGCGAGCTCCTCGAGCTTGGGGCGGTGCGCGGTGATGAGGTCGTAGGCGGCGCGCTGGGCCTCGAAGGCCAGCTCCTGCTGCTCCTCGTCGCGGATGCGGCGGGTCAGGTCGCTGACGATGTCGGCGTCGGTCACCGCGCGCACGCCGGCGGTCGCGGTCCCCATGCCGTACTCGTGGACCATCGCGTGCGTGATCTCCGCGACGCGGTGCAGGTCGTTGGCCGCGCCGGTGGTCACCGCGCCGAAGACGATCGCCTCGGCGACGCGGCCCCCGAGCAGGACCGTCATCTGGTCGACGAGCTCCTCGCGCGTCTTGAGGTAGCTGTCCTCGTCGGGCAGGTTCATGACGAACCCGAGCGCCGAGCCGCGCGGGACGATCGAGATCTTGTGCGTGCGCTCGGTCGAGTCGAGCAGCTCGCGGGTCAGCGCGTGGCCGGCCTCGTGGTAGGCGACGACGCGGCGCTCGTGCTCGTTGAGCGTGGTGTTGGTCTGCACGCCGGCGACGACGCGCTCCAGGGCGGCGTCGAAGTCGTCGCGCGCGACGGCCTGGCCGTCGCGCCGGGCGGCGAAGATCGCGGCCTCGTTGCAGAGGTTGGCCAGCTCGGCGCCG